>QMLM01000226.1 GCA_003646745.1 Deltaproteobacteria bacterium
GGAGTAGGTCCTTACCTCTTTATCGGAATCTTCTGAAAGGCCTACGGTCTCTAGGGCTTCTTCGATCCTCTCCGATGAGACCCTGTCGGGAATCCGGTTCAACCTGGCCACATACCTCAAATTCTCACGAGCCGTCATGTCCTCATAGAAACCGAGATGCTCGGGGAGATATCCGACAAGTCGTTTAACCTTAATCGCCTCCCTAGTAGGGTTGAAGCCACAAACTGTGCTGGTCCCCCTAGTAGGCTCAGTAAGACCCAAAAGCATGAGGATGGTGGTTGTTTTGCCTGCCCCGTTTGGCCCAAGAAAGCCAAAGATCTCACCCTCATGGACGGAGAAGGTGAGTCCCTCTACGGCCACATGCCCTCCATAGACCTTGGTCAAGTCATTTGTCTCAATAATTGCCTTCTGCTCCATATCATCGCCTTCCTAGGTAGATGAACAGCACAGAAAGTCCCGCGATGACAAACAAAATGATGCCAATGCCAATCCATCCCCACAACGTCGAGGCCTTTACAGTAACCCTGAGCTCTACATCATCGGTGGCCTTCTCGCCTTTGACCTTTAGCCCCACGGAATAATCTCCTACCAAGGCCTCTTCGGCAGGGGTAATAGTGACCTCGACTTGTTCAATGTCTCCCGGTTTTAGGGCGTCGATCTTTTCGGGATCGAACTTCACCTTCCAGTTTTCTGGTTTAAAAGAGATGAAAGAGATGTCGTGATTGGGAGCCGTCCCGGTGTTTTTTACATAGAGGGAGATATTGGCAGATTTTCCCCTTTGGGTACTGAGAGAGAGGAGCCCCGTGGTGGTTCCTACATCGAGTTTGTATGTACCTGTGAGGACAACGGTCAATTTAGCCTCGGCCCTTCGATTTCCAGAACTTACTGTGACGGATATGGGGTATTCGCCTGCTTCAGCATACCTGGGGGGTTTAACCTCCACGGCAACACTTCGACTATCTCCAGCCTTCAGCCGAAGGCTGGAGATATATTTCTCCTCATAAGCTGGTTTAAAGTTGATATCCCAATCACTTGGCCCCCGGGCGGTGAGGTTGAAGACCGCCTCCTTATCCATCTTATTCTCAACCTCTATGGAAAACTCAAAAGTAGCATCAGAGGGACCACGCAGGACAGGATAGGAGGTGGTGATAAGGATATCTTTGCTTTTACTGCCCTTCTTCTCTGCCTTCACAGTTATGGTAAGATCATTTTTGGATTGGAGTTTCCCATCTTTGGTCTTTCCTCTTATACGAAAGAGATATTTCCCTGGCCTCACATTTTTCGGCGGTTCTGCAAGAAAAGTCAGGGTTCTAGTCTCACCATTAGGCACATGAACACCAGTAACGGTAAAGCTATAGGTCTTGACCCTTGCCTTCCAACCCCTGGGCCTCTTTGTGATCTCCACTAGGACGTCTTCATCGGATCTGCCCTTGTTTACCACCAGGAGATCCATCCTCACCTCTTCGTCCTTCGATACAACAACACCCGGATATTCCGGATAAATGCTTATGGCCCTTGGCGGTCTCTTCTCCTTCTCTTCCTCTTTCTCTTTAGCCGAGACAGAGGGATGGAAAAAGGCCAACCCAAAGCATACCATCAACACCAACACCAGTTGCCAAAACAATAGGCGTCGTTTCCCCACGCTCATAGGACATGCCTCCCTGTGTTTTTTTAATGATATAATTTCTCAGAGAAAAAATTTCAAGGGGTATCGATGAATTAACAGCTTTCTGCTATATCAATTTACTGTTTGATGCCTCACGTTATCTTTATAGAGAAAGAAGCCAGTTCCTTTCTCACTTGTTCTGGGTTCTTGAAAAGAATGACATTAATGCCCACCTTTTCTGCTCCTTCGATAAAATCAACTCTGTCGTCAATGAAAATCGCCTCTTCTGGCTGTACCCCTAATCTTCCCAGCGTTATTTCATATATCCTCCTTTCTGGTTTTCTCGCCCCCACCGCACATGAAAATACAGTTGCATCAAACATATCATACCCCTGTTCATAAAAATAATTCATCGCCGCAACCTCCGTATTGGAGAGAAGCCCGACTTTATACCCCTTTTCTCTTAAACGGGAGGCCAAGGTGAACATCTCCTCTTTGGGAGAATATACCTCTCGAAAGGCGTCTGTCCACAAGGAAGGGCTGTATGGTTTTCGCACCCCCAACTCAGAACAAATCCTCTCCCACAATATCTCCTCAGAGATCAATCCTTTCTGAAATTCCGGGGCAAATTTCCCATAGGCGATATTGATGGCCTCCCCTGTTACACCCAATGAACTTGCAAAATAAGCGATTAGGCCCGGTGCCGGATTATCAATCAGCACCCCGCCCCAGTCAAATATAACTGCCTTGATCATATTAGGTCTCCTGTGCGCTTAAAAAATATCCCGATCCAGGGTCCTGTACTGTATAGCCTCGGAGAGGTGATGAGGAGAGATAGTCTCTGTCCCCTCCAGATCGGCGATGGTGCGAGCCACCTTTAAAATGCGTGTATAGGCCCGGGCGCTAAGGCCGAATTTTGCCATTGCCATTTCCAGCAAACGATTCCCTTTCTGGTCTATCTGACAGTACTTTTTCAGGTGCTTGGAAGTCATCCGGGCGTTGCAAAAAACCTTCTTTCCCCTAAACCTCTCATTTTGGATTTCTCTGGCTCCTTTCACCCTCTCCATTATCTGTCGGGAGGATTCTCCCTCCTGCTGATTAACCAAATCTCTATACCTCACCGCTGGGACCTCGATATGGATGTCAATCCTATCCAGCAGAGGACCGGAGACCCGCGAACGATACCTCTGAATCTGGAAAATGGTACAGCTGCATTCGTGCTGGGGATCGCCATAGTAGCCGCAGGGACAGGGGTTCATCGCCGCCACCAGCATGATGCGAGCGGGATAGGTGAGGGAAGTAGTGGCTCTGGCGATGGTGACTCTGCCATCCTCTAGGGGCTGACGCAGGACCTCTAAGACGTTCTTTTTAAACTCAGGCAGTTCATCGAGGAAAAGGACACCATTGTGGGCTAGGCTCACCTCCCCTGGTCGAGGCACCTGACCTCCACCGATGAGTCCAGCGTCAGAGACGGTATGATGGGGTGAGCGGAAGGGACGAGTGTTGATGAGGGCAGTATCCTGGGAAATAAGCCCCACCAGACTGTGGACTTTGGTGGTCTACAGGCTCA
>QMLM01000227.1 GCA_003646745.1 Deltaproteobacteria bacterium
CCCCCCCATCATCTTCACCTTTGTCCCTATATATCCACCGAAGATAGCCAGAGATATGAGGATGATGAGGATCTTGCGGTGATGGGCCCTCTGAAAGGAGGTTAAGCGATCTAGACCCCACTCCCCTAGGCGTGTATACCTATATCCCCTGCTCTCTACCCAGATTAAAAAAGAGGGTAAAACCAGGGATGTGGCCAGGAGGCAAAAAAACAGCCCCGTGGCAACCAGTATCCCCAACTCCACAATCCCGTGGATACGGGCAAGCCCCAAGGTGAGGAAGGCGGCAATGGTGGTAAGACCTCCGGTCCAAACCCCCTTTCCCGTTTTGGTGAGGGTGATCTCTATGGCCTCACTTACCCCCCTGCCAGCTGCCCGCTCATGGTGGTATCGATGGTAGATATGGATGGCGAAGTCTATCCCTAGCCCAACTATTATTGCTGCAAAGGAGACCGTGATGAGGTTAAGCCCTCCGGTAAATAGCGAAGCCACCCCCATGGTGAGTTGCACCCCGACAAGCAAAGGAAGTCCTACAAACAGCAGCGTGGCCCATCTCCTGTAAGAGAGGTAAAAGATGGCCAGTACTATAGCGAGGCAGCCCAAAAGGGAGGTCATTAAATCCTGGCGCAGGATCCCTGCCTTTCCGACGGCCATTATATGTGGTCCCACAAAGGATATCTCCACCTTGGGGAAGGCCCTCTTGAGTTCCTCCAGCCTTTGTACCAATTCACGGGATGGCCCCCAGTCGGCAGCGGGGAAAGAGGGTTCGGCCATCAGTAACAAGGCCTTACCATCTGGTGACAGGAGATACCCTTCCGTGAGGGAAGGGGCCCAAGGGGACCTCTGCCTCCATCTTTTGAACAGGAAATTCCTTAATGCTAGGGGGTCATTGAGGACTAGCTCCCTCCATACGGGAGACAGATAACTCGCGAGGAGACTTTTGGCCTTACGGACCTGCATTCGGATCTCTTCCTCGAAGAGTTTTCCCTTGAACTCCTGGACCATTTCTTCTTGGACATAAAGCTGAGGATGGGGGAGATAGAGGGAGAGGAGTTGCTGCCATCCTTGCACATCCGCTTTTATACCCCATCGTACTCGTTTAAAGGCCTTTTCCCCTCCTATTTTCATCTCCGCAAGAGATCTTCTCAGGCTTTGGGCGACCTCGACCAATCCGGCAGTCTGTTTCCCCTCTAAGAGGATATAGAGGGGCTGCTGGTGGCCAAATTCTTTCAGATCCTCCACAAAGACCTTTAATGCTCCCTGCTCTGTGGGCAGTAGCCGCCACCAATCGGTCTCAAAACGCAGCCTTCCCGTGACCAGAAAGGCCAACAGAAGGGCTAAGAGGAAGGATACCAAGACCCGCTTGGGGTGATGTAAGGAGAGATGCGCCGCCTTTTTTAGGAAGAACTCCAGCAAAGGGTTCCCTCCCGGTAGAAATGTCTCTTGGCCTTACGCACCGCAGGCCAATGTCCCAGGTTCATGGGGCCGAAGATGATCAGGCTGCGGCGCAGGGCGAAGGGGTGGAAGATCCTTCTCGCCATAGAGCGCATGGAGTAAAATTCCTTATTTACCCACCAGAACCCCTCCTGTAGCTGCTCAACCCTCATCTTCTTGGGCCGGAAGACCACCGTGGCCATGTCATATCTGCTCCAATCCTCGGTAAGGATTCTTCTCTCCTCTTTCAAGCGATGATAGATCCTGGTCCCGGGGAAGGGGGTCAGCACTGGCAGGAAGGCCCCATCAATTTTGGTCCTGTGGGCAAAGGACAAAAACTGCTCAAAGACCGAAGGCTCATCATAATCATAGCCGAAGACAAAGGAGGCGTGAACACCGATCCCATAATCATGCAGCCGTTTAATCCCTGACTCATAAAATTCCACCTTATTGGTTTTCTTTCCCATCAATTTCAGGTTTTCTGCGCTGAGGCTCTCAAAGCCTATAAACATACCATGGCACCCAGCCTGTGCCATGAGGCGAACCAACTCTTCATCTTGGGCAATGGTGATGGGTCCTTGGCTTACCCAACGCAAACGATACTGAGAGAGCATGGTGAACAGTTCACGTGCATATCTGATGTTGCCCACGATGTTGTCGTCCACGAAGAAGATGTACGCCTGAGCCCTGCGCAGGGATCGGATTTCCTTCTCCACTTCCTCCAGTGGACGAGTTCGGTAGGTACCACCATACATGGCCGTCACTGAGCAAAATTCACAATCGAAGGGGCAACCCCTGGTGGTTTGAATGGTGTTCTCAAAAAAATACCCTCGAGGGTCCAAAAGGTCCCTCCGAGGCAGAGGCAGGCGGGCTAGGTCTGTCCGCGCCTTTTGCCTGTAGAATCTCTTCAGCTCCCCTTTGGCTGCATCCCTGACCACCTCCTCCCAGATCTCATCTGCCTCCCCAATCACTACGGCATCGCAGTGCTCGATGGCTTCCTGAGGCAGCCAAGTGGGGTGCATTCCCCCCATTACCACCTTTACCCCCCGACGTCGATACTCCTCGGCGATTTCGTATCCCCGAGGGGCCAGGGGGGTCATGGCGGTGATGGCAGCTAGGTCACATTTCTGGTCAAAGTCTAGAGGAGCGATCCCCTCATCATGGATGGATACATGGTGCCCTGCAGGAGTAACGGCGGCCAGCAGGGCAGTACTCAGATGGGGGAATTTAAAGCTGATCACGTCCCAAAAACTATTTTTGGGCCAGCGAGGGATGATGAATTTGATCTTCATGGCCCTTCCTCTGCCCTGGGCGTAGAGATAAAATCCTTCAGATCCTCCAAGGGGTGTACCTCCCATCCCCCAGTAGTCGGGGAAAAAACACCCTCCGGCAAAGGGAGATCGATCTGAAGGTCCTTTAGTCTTAACTCAAACCTGATCCTCTTCCCCTCTACCTCGCCGTAGATACGTGTGGGGAGACGTTTCCTACCTATCTGCTCGTAATTTCTGTAGCTCAACTTGAGAAAAATGGTACCGCCCTTCTGGGAATTTTTCCCCCCTATCCACCCCATAAATATCTTTCCCTCAACGGGCAGAAGAACATAGAGGAGGCCATCGGAGTAGATCACTTCCCCTACCGTCCCTCCCAGGGTTGAGGTAAGCCGTAAGCGTAATCTCGCAGGCCTTTCATAAAGCAGGAGACCACGCATAAG
>QMLM01000228.1 GCA_003646745.1 Deltaproteobacteria bacterium
CAGGGGCTTCGGATGAGCTTCTTAAGCTGGCCGAGATGCTCCAAATTCCGGTCACTACCACCTTAATGGGCCTGGGCGGGTTTCCCGGGACTCATCCCTTGTCGCTAGGGATGTTAGGGATGCATGGGACCTATCAGGCTAACATGGCGGTGACCGAGTGTGATCTGTTGATCGCCATCGGAGCTAGGTTTGATGACCGAGTCACCGGAAAGATTGAGGCGTTTTCCCCGAAGTCCAAGAAGATCCACATCGACATCGACCCTACTTCTATCAGCAAGAACGTAAGGGTGGACATCCCTATCGTGGGGGATTGTAAACGAGTTTTGAGTAAAATGATCGCCTTCCTCAATGAGGAGGAGGGACTGGAGGGCTATAAAAGGTCTTTGGAACCATGGCACCAGCGGGTAGAGGAATGGAGTCAGGTCTATCGCCTCTGTTACCAGCAAAATCGAACCATCAAACCCCAATACGTGGTGGAGAAGATCTATGAACTGACTAAAGGTGAAGCCATCATTACCACAGAGGTGGGACAAAATCAGATGTGGGTCGCCCAGTTTTATCTCTTTGACCGCCCCCGTAGCCTGCTTACCTCAGGTGGTCTGGGTACCATGGGCTATGGGTTCCCCGCAGCTATAGGGGCGCAGGTGGCCTTTCCAGAGCGTACGGTGATTGACATCGCAGGAGATGCGAGTATTCAGATGAATATCCAGGAGCTGGCCACTGCTGTACAGTATAAGCTGCCGGTAAAGGTAGCCATCCTGAACAACGGATACCTGGGGATGGTAAGGCAGTGGCAGGAACTATTCTATGAACGGAGGTATTCCCTGACCCATATTGGGGAGGTCAATCCTAATTTCGTAAAACTTGCCGAGGCCTACGGGGCAGTAGGCCTGCGGGCCACCAGACCAGAAGAGGTGGTTCCCGTGATCCAAGAGGCCCTGCGGACCTCTCTCCCCGTACTTATGGATTTCGTCGTGGAGCCAGAGGAAGGGGTCTATCCGATGGTGCCTGCCGGTGAGCCGATAAATCAGATGCTGTTGGTATGAGGGGGACACATGAGGCATACCATAAACGTCTTAGTGGAAAACGAGTTTGGGGTTTTAGCTAGGATAGCAGGCCTGTTTAGCGGTAGGGGCTTTAATATCGAAAGCCTCTCAGTGGCGGAGACATTAGATCCCACTGTTTCTGCCATGACCATTGTGACTCAGGGGGACGATCAAGTCCTCGAGCAAATCACCAAACAACTCAATAAACTGGTGTGCGTGATCAAGGTAATGGACCTAGAGGGAAAGGAGTATGTGGAGAGGGAGATGGTCTTGGTGAAGGTGGCGGCTAAAGCAAAAACCCGTGCGGAGATTCTCAGGATAACCGATATCTTCCGGGGCAAGGTAGTTGATGTTAGCCCAAAAAGCTATACCATTGAGGTGACGGGGGATGAAGACAAGATCAGGGCCTTTTTAGAACTGCTCAGGCCCATGGGGATAAAGGAGATGGCTCGCACGGGTCGTGTGGCTCTGGTGAGGGGTTAACCTTGACTACAAAGGGGGATAGGATGGCAAAGATTTACTACGATCAGGATGCCGATTTAAGGCACTTGGAGGGAAAGAGGATTGCGATTATAGGTTATGGTAGCCAGGGGCATGCCCATGCACAAAACCTCCGGGACAGCGGCTTGGAGGTAGTTGTTGGTCTGTACTCAGAGAGTTCCTCTTGGGTAAAGGCGCAAGAAGCCGGTCTAGAAGTGATGAAGGTAGCCGACGCGGCGAAGGCCTCCCAAATAGTGACGTTGCTTGTCCCTGATCCTGTCCAGCCCCGGGTTTATCGAGAATCCGTCGAACAGTATCTGGGAGAGGGGGATGTTTTGGTCTTTTCTCATGGGTTCAATATCCACTATGGACAGATCGCTCCTCATCCCTATGTGGATGTCATCATGATTGCCCCGAAGGGACCAGGGCATCTTTTGCGTCGCCAATATCAGGAGGGGAAAGGGGTACCTGCCCTGCTGGCTGTATATCAGGATCCCTCAGGGTCTGCAAAAGAAACAGCCCTGGCCTATGCCAAGGGAATAGGCTCGACCAAGGCAGGTGTGATCGAGACTACCTTTAGGGAAGAGACCGAGACAGATCTCTTTGGAGAACAGGTGGTCCTGTGCGGGGGGGTATCGGAGTTGGTTCGAGCTGGGTTTGATACCTTGGTGGAGGCCGGCTATCAACCCGAGATCGCCTATTTCGAATGTCTTCACGAGCTTAAATTAATTGTCGACCTCATGTATGAGGGGGGGATCAGTTACATGAGGTACTCGGTCAGCGATACGGCGGAGTACGGTGATCTCACCAGAGGCAGAAGGGTCATCAATGAGGAGACCCGTCTCATCATGAAAGAGATCTTGGAGGAGATACAGGATGGTACCTTTGCCCGCGAGTGGATCTTGGAGAATGAGGCCCACCGTCCTGTCTATAACGCCCTGCGCAAGAGAGACCAAGAGCATCTCATAGAGAAGGTGGGGAAGAAATTGCGCAAGATGATGAGCTGGATAGAGGATAAGGATGCGCCTTAGCAGGAGAAAATTCCCCATTGTCTTTGAAGGAATACCTTATATCCTTCCTCCCGCTGTAACGAGTTTGATCTTGGGGTTGTGGGGGAAGACCTATCTCTTTCTCCCATTTTTCGCACTCACCCTCTTTAGCCTGTCCTTTTTTCGGAACCCCCCTCGTCACATTCCTGATGGTGAGGGTCTGATCCTCTCCCCCGCCGATGGACGCATAGTGGGGGTTGAGAAGGGGGCGCAAATCCCCCCCTTTCTAGATGAGGCTACAAAGGTGAGCATATTTATGTCCCTTTTTAATGTTCACGTGAACCGAGTACCCGCTGGGGGGAAGGTGGAGGAAGTTAGATATCAGAGAGGGAGGTTTCTGCCGGCGTACCGGGGGGAGGCCTCGCGACGGAATGAACAAAATGCCTTGTTGTTGCGTAGCTGTGAGGGATTGAAATTGGCCTTTGTCCAAGTGGCTGGCATTGTGGCTAGAAGGATAATCTGCTACGTACGCAGAGGCGATCTAGTGCAGAGAGGTGAGATCTTCGGGGCCGTCCTTTTTGGCTCTAGACTCGATGTCTATCTTCCACCTGAGGTGG
>QMLM01000229.1 GCA_003646745.1 Deltaproteobacteria bacterium
GGCAACAGAGAGGGGAAGATTAATTCAGATTCAGATAAGGAGGTGAGAAATAGATGTCTTTGGAAGAGAAGGTAAAAGAGCTAATCGTTCAACAGTTGGGGGTTAGCGAGAGCGAGGTAGTTCCCGAGGCGAAGTTCGTCGATGATCTAGGTGCGGATTCCCTGGACCTGGTGGAGTTGGTGATGGCCTTGGAGGACGAATACGGGATAGAGATACCCGATGAGGATGCCGAGAAAATAGTGACTGTTGGCGATGCCATAAAGTATATCCAGGAGCGTATTTAAAAAGGGAGGGGGAGGATTTTTTTCTCTCCTCTTCCTTATGTCTTTTAAAGACTCCCAAAGAAATTTTCCCCTACATCCGGTTTCTTAAGAGGGGAAGAATACGAAAAGATCGAGGTGAAGCGTGAGGAGGAGGGTGGTTATTACAGGAGTTGGTTTAGTCCTCCCCCAAGGGGTGGGGAACGACTCTGTTTGGGAAAAGATTTGTGAAGGAGTCTCCGGGGTCGGCCCCATAACGAAGTTCGACGCCACAGGTTTTGAGACGAGGATAGCTGCTGAGGTGAAGGATTTCAGGCCTGAGGACTTTATTGAGCCGAAGGAGATCAAAAAGATGGACATATTTATCCACTATGCCTTGGCAGCGACTCGTATAGCCCTAGATGACTCAGGCCTGGAGATAGACGAAGAGAGCTCCGAGAGGATTGGGGTCATTGTGGGGACCGGTTTGGGAGGGCTGACCACTATTGAGAGGTACCACAAGGTCCTTCTGGAGAGGGGGCCGCAGAGGATCACCCCCTTTTTCATACCCATGCTCATCGCTAATGAGGCCTCGGGACAGATTGCCATCCATTATGGTGCTAAAGGCCCCAACTTATGTGTGGTGACGGCTTGCGCCACTGGGGCCCATTCCATTGGGGACGCCTTCCGCTGCATACAATATGGCGATGCCGATGCGATCATTGCTGGAGGTGTGGAGGCCACTATTACTCCCTTGGCGGTAGCGGGATTTAATGCCATGAAGGCCATCTCTACCCGCAACGATGAACCTGAAAGGGCCAGCCGTCCCTTCGATAGCGATAGGGATGGCTTTGTGATGGGTGAAGGGGCTGCTATTATGGTCTTGGAGGAGCTAGAGCATGCCCGAAAGAGGGGGGCCAAGGTATATGCGGAGATCATCGGCTACGGATACAATAGCGATGCTTATCACTTGGCGGCCCCCGACCCCGATGGGGATGGGGCAGCCAGGTGTATGCGGATGGCCCTTATGGATGCAAAGATCTCCCCGGAAGAGGTCGATTACATAAACGCCCATGGTACCTCTACAGAGCTGAATGATATAACTGAGACGGTGGCTATCAAGAAGGTCTTTGGGGATTATGCATATAGGCTCCCGGTCAGCTCCACTAAATCGATGACCGGTCACCTCTTGGGGGCGGCAGGCAGCACGGAGGCCGTTTTTAGTGTCCTCGCCATTAGGGATAAAATCATTCCCCCTACTATTAACTATGAGAGTCCTGATCCCCGCTGTGATCTGGACTATGTCCCCAACGTGGCGAGGGAGAAAGACCTAAAAGTGGTCGTCTCTAACTCCTTCGGTTTTGGGGGAACCAACGCGGTATTAGTATTTAGGCGTTTTGAGGGATGAGATGCGGATAGCGATGGCGTGCGATCATGGAGGGCTTCATCTCAAGGAAGATTTGGTGGTTTTTCTAAAGGAACTGGGGCATCAGGTAGAGGATTTGGGTTGTTTTGACGAAGAGCCAGTGGATTATCCGGACCTGGGTCAAGAGGTGGCCCAAAAGGTCTCGGCAGGTGATGTGGAGGGGGGGATCCTCATCTGTGGTACGGGCATCGGGATGAGTATTGTCGCCAACAAATTCCCACGGGTCAGGGCAGCCCTTGTTCATCATATCTATGCCGCACGTATGGCTAAGGAGCACAATGATGCCAATATATTGGTAATGGGGGGGAGAGTTGTGGGTTCTGGCCTGGCCCGTGAGATGGTCAGGACATGGTTGGAGGCCGATTTTCAAGGGGGCAGACATCTGCACAGGTTGAGAAAGATCGAGGAGATAGAGAGGAGGAACCTCAAGGGTTGACTTATCTTAAATCCAGCCTGCGGGAAGTTGACCCAGAGATGGCGGATGCCATCGAGAGAGAGACCCTGCGCGAGGAGAACAAGATCGTTCTAATCGCTTCGGAGAATTATACTAGTGACGCCGTCTTGGAGGCCCAAGGGGGGATTCTCACCAACAAGTATGCAGAGGGCTACCCTGACAAGAGATATTATGGTGGCTGCGAGTATGTGGATGTAGTGGAAAAGCTGGCCATTCAGCGGGCTAAGGAGCTTTTCGGTGCGGCCCACGCCAATGTCCAACCCCTTTCCGGTACGGCGGCCAACATGGGGGTATATTTCGCCGTTCTGCAACCTGGGGATACGATTTTGGGAATGAGCCTCTCTCACGGGGGGCACCTGAGCCATGGTGCCCCCGTCAACTTTTCAGGAAGGTTATACAAGGCGGTCTTTTACGGTGTATCTCGGGAGACAGAATGTATAGACTACGATCAGATTCGCTCTCTGGCAAAAGAGGTTAAACCGAAGATGATAATTGCTGGGGCCAGCTCATATTCACGTACCATTGACTTCCGACGCTTTCGCGAAATCGCTGATGAGGTAGGGGCGTACTTCACAGCCGATATGGCCCATATCGCTGGTTTGGTGGCTGCTGGAGTCCATCCCACCCCCATTCCTTACGCCCACTTTGTAACCTCCACTACTCATAAGACCTTGCGAGGTCCGCGTGGCGGTTTTATTCTGTGTCAAGAGGAGTTCGGTGATCTTATAGACCAAAGTGTCTTCCCCGGGTTACAAGGGGGGCCTCTTATGCATGTAATCGCCGCCAAAGGGGTCTGTTTTAAAGAGGCTATGACCGAGGAATTCAGGCAGTATCAGAGACAGGTGATACGAAATGCCCAGGTCTTGGCAGAGGAGTTAAAAAAGTGCGGTTTCAAGGTAGTTTCAGGGGGGACGGATAACCACCTCTTTCTCCTTGATCTGACC
>QMLM01000230.1 GCA_003646745.1 Deltaproteobacteria bacterium
CATAATGCATGCCAGCAATGAGATAGGCACCATCGAGCCCATCGAGGAGATAGCACAGATTGCCCGTGAGCGGGGAATTTGCTTCCATAGCGATGCTGTACAGACTGTGGGGAAGATCGATGTTGATGTCAAAGCGATGGGCATAGATCTATTGTCTCTTTCCGGCCACAAATTTCATGCTCCTAAAGGTATCGGCGCCCTCTATGTGCGCAAGGGGGTGAAGATAGATCCTCTTTTACATGGCGGGCACCATGAAAGGGGTAGACGAGCCGGGACGGAGAATGTCCCAGGGATCATAGGGTTGGGCAAGGCAGCGGAGATTGCCCGGGCAGAAATGAACGAAAACGAGGAGAGAATACGTTACCTGAGGGATAAACTTGAGAGGGGGATCCTAGAACGCATCCCAGAGGTGGTAGTAAACGGGCATCCTCAAAAGAGGCTTTTCAATACCCTTAGCGTTTGTCTGAAATATATAGAGGGGGAGAGTATTCTTGTTAACCTAGATTTTGAAGGGATCTGTGCCTCATCTGGGTCCGCCTGTACATCCGGTTCCCTTGATCCTTCCCATGTCCTTTTAGCCATTGGCCTTCCCCACGAGGTTGCCCACGGAAGCCTGCGCCTCAGCCTCAACAAATTTAATACAGAGGAGGATGTGGACAAGGTCTTGGAAGTACTTCCCAAAGTAGTGACGAAGTTGAGGGATATGTCCCCCTTCTGGGGCAAGGAGGGGGCAAAAAAAACAAATGTAGGTGAAGCAAAGGATAGGAATATGTCTAAGGGTAATAATCATCTTTAAGGCCTTTAAGGAAAGGCCATCTTGAAGGCCTCCATCGCCCCGCAGGAGGGAGGACTGTTAGTTCTAGAATTGCAAGGGGAAGAAGAGGACTTGGGGAAGGCTTTAGATTATCTAAAGGATCGGAGAATAGGGATTCAAGCCTTGAGCAAAGACATTACGAGGGATGAGGATAGATGTGTCCACTGCGGGGTATGTGTAGCCATATGTCCCTCGGAGGCCCTTTTCTTGAACCAGGCCAATTGGGAGGCGAAGTTTTGCAACTCTCTGAAGAAGAGCTTGTAAGATACAACCGCCAGATCCTTTTCTCTTCCTTCGGCGAGAAGGGACAAAAAAGACTTAAGCAAACCCATGTGCTGATCGCCGGGGTCGGAGGGCTGGGATCTCCAGTGGCGATCTACCTTGCCTGTGCCGGGGTAGGGAAACTTACATTGGTAGATTCAGATTCTGTTGAACTTTCTAATTTTAATCGCCAGATTTTGCATTGGGAGGATGATATCGGGGAGAAAAAGGTTTTTTCCGCTGCTCGAAAGCTCAAAAAGCTGAACTCGACGGTTGAAATAAACCCTGTTGCTGTGAAGATAACTCCAGAGAGTTTGGAAGGGTTGTTGGAAGGGGTAGATCTCGTAACAGATTGCATGGATAACATGGAAACAAGGTTCATCCTGAACGAAGGATGTATTCGAAAGGATGTTCCCCTCATCCATGGTGGCATCCATGGATTGATCGGGGAGATAACTACCATTATTCCCGGAAAGACACCCTGCTTTGAGTGCATATTTCCGCGAGGAGCTGAAAGGCAGAAGCCATTTCCCGTCTTTGGGGCCACTCCTGCCCTCATTGCCTCTCTCCAGGTGATGGAGGCGATAAAGCTTCTGACAGGATTTGGGCAGTTACTTGCTGGGAAAATGCTCTATGTAAACGGAGAAGATATGGAATTTGTAACAATAACTCTTCAAAAAAACGAAGCTTGTAAAATTTGCGGTGGAGGTAAGAGATGAGTGTAAGGGTCGTCCTTCATCCTATGTTCTACGGGCATGTCAATGGCAAGGATTCTATAGAAGTTGAGGGTAAGAGCGTGGGAGAATGCCTTGCGGCCCTGGTAGCCCGATTTCCTACCCTGAAGGGGGAGTTGTTCCGTAACGATGGCAAGCTTAAGGAATACTTGGAGATTTACGTGAACGGCAAAAGTGCCTATCCAGAAGAACTCACCTGTACGGTTACAGATGGTGATGAAGTCAGGATTATAGTATTTGCAGCAGGGGGTTAGGGTGTTGCTTCTAGAAAAAGTTAAATTGAAAGGGCCTTGATGAGGGGAATTCCAGAAATCACGGGGGAAGGTAATATGGAGTATAGCGAAAAGGTAATTGAGTACTTCCGCAACCCCCGCAACATGGGGAAGATGGAGGATCCCGATGGGGTGGGGAAGGTAGGCAATCCAGTATGTGGGGATGTGATGTGGATATACATCAAGGTAGAGGATGGGAAGATCGTCGACTGCAAATTTGTGACCTTTGGTTGCGTTGCCGCCATTGCTACTTCTTCAGTGGTGACCGAGATGGTAAAAGGAAAGACGGTTGAAGAGGCACTTCAGATTAGCAACAAGGCGGTGGCGGAGACCTTGGGTGGTCTTCCCCCTATCAAGATGCACTGTTCGCTTTTGGCAGAACAGGGGGTGAAGGCTACAATTGAGGATTATTTAAAGAAGAAATCGGAGAAGAAGGGATGAGATATGCATCGGATATAACTCACCTGATTGGAAGGACACCATTGGTTAAAATCAATCGTCTAGTAAAGGATAAAAACCTCGTTCTTGCCAAATTGGAGATGTACAACCCTCTCTCCTCGGTAAAGGACAGGATTGGGTTGTCGATGATTGAAGATGCCGAGAGGAGAGGGATCATTAAACCGGGGGATGTAATCGTCGAGCCCACAAGTGGCAACACAGGTATTGCTCTGGCCTTTGTTTGCGCAGCGAAGGGATATAAGCTTATTCTTACTATGCCAGAGAGCATGAGCGTGGAGAGGAGGAAGATTCTCAAGATCTTGGGTGCAGAGATTATCCTTACACCAACCCAGGACGGGATGAAAGGGGCGGTCGAGAAGGCAGAAAAGGTCGCCAGCCAGCTAAATGCCTTCATGCCGCAACAGTTCGAGAATCCGGCTAACCCCGAAGTTCATCGTCGCTGCACCGCAGAGGAGATCTGGCAAGATACCGATGGGCAGGTGGATATCTTTGTGGCCGGGGTGGGTACTGGGGGGACCATC
>QMLM01000231.1 GCA_003646745.1 Deltaproteobacteria bacterium
ACATAAATCACATGTAGATAAGATAATAATATTTAAACTGCCTTCGCTGTCAAAACAAATTCTCATGCTAGAATTTTCCCGAGAAAATTCTATAATATGATGAAATGAACAAGCCAGTTCACAGGCGAAGCAGCTTACACACCTTTTTTCCTCCACCGATATTTTCATAACTTTTTTAAAAATTTAACAGGCAATTAAGACAAAATTATACGGTTTTTGGCCAGCTTATCTACAACAGCATCAAGTCTCAAGCTTAAAAGCCGCTTTTTAGTAGGCCATCCGGTAGCCTTGTCCCAACCATGCAGCTCATAATACTCGTCAAGCATTTGATTCCATTTATCTATATGCAACTTCTCTCCCTTATAAATTCCTTCTTTAACCGGAATGTCAGTAAATTTTCGGGGTGGCATGTCATCGGACCGCCCAAACCCTGCATGCAACAAATTAAAGGATCTCTCAAGATTTTGAAGCTTTTCGCCGGTATTAAGTAGTCCTTCCGGTGAATAGTCCTTTCCGGTAATGTCATTTAACAATCCCGCAATATCTTCAGGAATAAATAAAGTTACGTCCATCCACATACTAGGTAAGGCACAAATACCCATCATGTCAATTATACCTTTGTATTTCTCATGCCAGACCACAAGGGCAGCCTTGTTTTCGTAAGAAGTTGGGTTAGAGATATCGCTTATGTTGAATAATTCTTTGCTGATTTCAGGAGGCACCTTTTGGAATTCTTGAGCTGGAGCCCCACGCAAATGGCCTGTTCCCTTAGTACTAGTTACAACGCCCAAGGCCCAGGCCTTGTGCGACCTCATGGCTGCCTCCATAACGCTATTTTTTTTAACCAACACAGCTAATTCTTCAGAACCACGCCCAATTATCTTAGATGCCTCATATACTCCCCTGGCTAAGATATCGCCAAATCCTTCTCTAAAAGCAATTTTTTTTATTAATCTAGCAACACAATTTCCGTCGCCAAACCTTAGCTCCAATCCATCGGTATCTTGTTTATCAATTATACCTTCTTCGTAGCACTCTATCGCCCATGCTACTGCAGCTGATGTTTGATCACAATCCAAGCCGTATGAGTTACTTAACGCATGGGCATAAAGTATGTCTTCAGCACATTTAACATCCACATTTGTGCCGAATGCACGGAGCGAATTGGCCTGAATTCCTTCACACATTACTCCTCTTACTTTATATATTGCACTGCAGTATACGGGGCAGTTAAAGCATGAATGTCTTCTAATAAGGAATTTATCAAATTTATCTCTTGTAACATTTTTTATGGAATCATTACTCCAAAATTCTTCATTCATATTTCTAACGCCATGAGGCCTTTTTTCTCCAGGAAGTAAATAGGCTCCCAGTGTACCACCCTCCCGATGTACCCTTACGACATTGCTCTTCTCAAAGACATCTCTTTTAAATCTCCTCAATCTATTCATAAATTCAGCGGGCTTGGCAACCCTAATGGACGATTTTTTTCCCCTAATAGCTATTGCCTTAAGATTTTTGCTCCCCATTACTGCTCCGCTACCACCGTAGCCGACAGCCCTACCTCTATCACCGATAATAGATGCAAATTTAACCAGGTTTTCACCGCCAACACCTATGGTAAGTGTTGAAATTGATTCGTCTTTTTCTTTAGACTTGATGATGTAGTCCGTTTCCCATGTACTTCGACCCCAAATGTCCGATGCGTCGCGAAAATTCACTTTATCATCTTCAATGTAAATGTAAGTTGGTTTGGCAGCCTTTCCTGTAATAACAATATGGTCATAACCGGCATATTTCATCTCCGCTGCGAATCGTCCTCCGCAGTTGCCTGAGCCAACTCCTCCAGTGATAACATTTTTGTAATCAACGGCTAGGCGGCTTGCGGAAGGTACAAGCGTACCTACCATAGGCCCAGCACCTAAAATTATAACGTTATCGGGACCAAGCGCATCTACGTCTTTTTCTAATAGATTAAAAAGCAGCCACTGATTAATTCCACGTCCACCGATAAATGAGAGATATTCCTCCGTTGATTCAACATGAATACTTTTATCTGACAAGTAAATAAACAATATTTTCCCGGACCAACCGCAAAGCTTTCCCATATAGCCTAACCCCTTTTTATTAAACTTCGTTTATTGAAGCTCTCGCTTCGTCTCTGACACGCCTTCGACCAAACTTTTTTAACAATTCCCTTTCTTTTTTTTAAAGTTGATATTAAGATTACAATAAACGGCCACAAATTATATTTCCCAAGGCCACAAAAGTCAATAAATTCTTATCAAAAGGTGCAATATATGGAAAAAAAGACATCCCCTCTTGAGACGGCCTTAAGACAAATGGAGGCCGCTGCCCAAAGATTAAAGTTAGAGGAAGGGATAATAGAGAAACTGAGGAAATGTAAGCGGGAGCTCACCGTTCACTTCCCCGTGAAGATGGATGATGGCTCCATCAAGATGTTTACCGGCTATCGCGTTCAACACGATGTAACCAGGGGGCCCGCCAAGGGTGGAATTCGCTATCACCCTGATGTTGACCTTGATGAGATCAGGGCCTTGGCCATGTGGATGACTTGGAAGGCAGCGGTGGTAAATATTCCCTTTGGGGGGGCCAAGGGAGGAGTCCAGTGCAATACTAAGGAGATGTCCCAGCAGGAGATCGAGAACATGACCCGCCGCTTCACATGGGAAATCTCCCCTTTTATCGGTCCTGAGAGCGACATACCGGCCCCGGACATGTACACCAATCCTCAGGTAATGGCCTGGGTCATGGATACATATAGCATCCTCAAGGGATACTCAGTCCCCGGGGTAGTTACTGGCAAACCTTTGGAGTTGGGAGGATCGGTAGGCCGCTACGAGGCTACCGGAAAGGGCGTCTTCATCACTGCCCAGGCCGCAGCACAGCATCTGGGATTGCCCATCGAGGGGGCGCGGGTGGTAATTCAGGGAGCAGGGAACGTGGGGGGTGTTGCCGCCCGATATTTTCATCGAGCCGGGGCCAAAATCATCGGGATCAGTGATTCAAAGGGGGGACTTTTTAATCCGAAGGGGCT
>QMLM01000232.1 GCA_003646745.1 Deltaproteobacteria bacterium
AGGCTGTAGAAGAGATGGGAATTTATATGGAGCAACTGGCCTTCCACCGGGCCCTGGGGGCCGTTTGGGATCTAGTGGGTGCTGCCAATAAATACCTGGATGAAACCTCCCCCTGGAATCTGGCCAAGGACGAAGGAAGAAGGAAAGAACTGGAAGGAATCCTCTATAACTCCCTCGAGGTCCTTCGGATAGTAGCGATTTTACTTTTTCCTTTCCTCCCCTCAACCGCCCAGAGGATGTGGGAGATGCTGGGGTTGCGTGGAAAGCTAGGGGAACAAAGGAGCAAAAAGGGGCAAATGTGGGGTGGATTACCCGAAGGACTACAAGTCGCCAAACCCACCCCCCTCTTTCCCAGGATTGAGTAGCGTGGATAAGAAAATCGTCAGAGGAAAAAAGCAGATGGACTTTAACATGAGGGCCATCCTGAGGGAAACCCTGCGAAGGCTGGATCTTGATGCCGGAATGAAGGGGTATGCCGTTTGGAGAATCTGGGATCAGGTAGTAGGGAAGACAATAGCCCAACAGGCACAACCCGCCTTTTTCCACAGGGGCATCCTCTTTGTAAAGTGTTCATCATCGGCGTGGATACAACAATTGCAGTTTATGAAGGGGATGATCTTGGAGGGGTTAAACAAGCGATTGGGGAAAAAGGTGGTTAAAGAAATTCGGCTTCAAATCGGGGTGGTACCCTCGCCATCCAAAGAAGCTGAGCCTCTCAAGGGGAAGGAGGTAACATTGAATGAGGGGGAAAAGAGACGTGTCGAAGAGGCACTGCACCCCTTAAAGGACCCCGAGGTCAGGGAGATCGTCAGACGAATCATGGTAAAAGGGGTTTGTTCGAGAAAGAAATTGTAAAAAGGTTTTCTCGGCCTTAGATGGACGAGGTGCTCTGGAACTTATTCTATTTTTCGATCTTTCTCATCTCTGCCAAGGCCTCTTGATAGACCTCCTTTAAGGGAACCCCCTTCCTCTGTGCTGCCTGGAGACAACTTTCGTATTCCGGCATTATATTGGCTATCTTTCCCTCCTTATCGAAGGCCACTTTTATCCTGATGATGCCATATTTGGTCTCAACTTCTCTCTGTTCGCGGGACAGAATCAACCTTTCTGCGCGATACATCCGCACCCCGAGGGTAGTAGATTCCTTGAGGAGGATTTGTGCAAGCTTCTCCCTCTGTGAGGCAGAGGAAAGGACACGGATGGTAAAGCCTGGGCGCCCTTTCTTCATCTGGATGGGGATTTGAGAGGCGTCGAGGGCCCCTTCCCGCAGCAAGAGTTGGTTTAAGTAAGGGAAAAACTCCGGGGACATATCATCTATGTCTGCCTCTAATATCCAAATACCTTCCTCCTTTTCCTCCTGTGCTGCCCCGTGGATTATCCGCAATAGGTTAGGGGTGCCCGCAGGATCTCTCGTTCCCGCGCCATACCCAACACCCTTGACGACCATCTCCGGCAGGAGATCAAACCCTGAGGCCAGCGAGGTCAAAATGGCCGCCCCTGTAGGGGTGACGGTTTCACCCTCTAATCGAGCAGGTATGATCGGGACCCCCTGGAGCAACTCCACAGTTGCGGGGGCGGGCAACGGCAGGCAGCCATGGGCTGCCTCAACCCAACCCCTGCCCAATGGAAGGGGAGAGGAGATAACCTTATCCCAAGCGAAGTAATCAACTCCTAAAGTGGAACCTACCACATCAACTAGGGTATCTATTCCCCCTATCTCATGGAAGTGGACCTCTTCAATCCTCACCCCATGAATTTTAGCCTCTACTCGGGCCAACCTCTCTAGTATCTTCAAGCTAGCCCCCTTTATCCCCTTTGGTAAGTTGCTCCCCCTGATTATCTCCCTCATCTCTCCATATTTTCTGATAACGGTCTTTTGTCGGCTTTCCAATACCACCTGCGTCCCTGTCAATCCACCTCTATCTACCTTCTTTGTCCTTAATTTTACGCCCTGCAATCCCAGCATCCGCCACCCCTCATCAAGGACCTCCGGGGGAAGCCCCAGATCTAGGAGCGCTCCCAGGATCATATCCCCGCTTATCCCGGCAAAACAATCGAAATAAGCAACTCGCATCTCCATAGAACATAAATTAACACAGCTCGATCTCCCTGTCCATATTAGTCCTCTGCCCACTTGACGAAGGAAGCAATCCCCTACGGAATCCGGTTGCAACCCACCCTTGGTATGCTATAATTTTAGGCGGGCTACCAAATAAGAGGGAGGTGGCAACTGATGGCGATAAAAGTGATCATCGAGAGACGCGTCAAAAAGGGTATGGATACAGATTTGGCCAAGCTGATGAGGGAGTTAAGAGCGAAGGCTATGCTTGCTAAGGGATACATATCGGGAGAAACGCTGCGTGCACATGACGATCCGACCCTCTATCTGGTTATCAGTACCTGGAAAAGCCTGGACGATTGGAGGGCTTGGGAGAAAAACCCTGTGCGCAAGGAAATCCAAACCAAGATAGATTCCATCTTGGAGGAGCCCACCCAGAGGAGGGTCTTTGACTTCGCCTAGATTGGAAAGGACTACCCTCCTCCCCTATGGGCGATAATCTCTCTGATCCGCAGAAGGTCATCGATATAATAATCGGCCTTTAAGGAACGACTTTTGTAAGCGACAAAGGCAACGCCAGATCGAGCGGCAGATTCTTGGTCCACCTCTGAATCTCCCACGAATAGGGCCTCAGATGGGGTGATGTTGAAGTGACGTAATATCTTCAGGATAGACTCGGGGTGAGGCTTAGGATTTTTTACGTCCAGGGCAGAGACCACAAGGTCGAACTCTTCCTCCAGCCCATGGATCCGTAGGACATCAGCGATGGTGTAGGTACGATTGGTGGAAACGGCCCTTTTAATATCGGGGGGGAGGTCTTTCAGAAGTTCTTTGAGATGGGGCTCCATCCGCATGAGACTTATAAAGGGTGTATAATCCATGATGCGGCGATATTTATGCGCTTTATCTAATAAGCTGGGATCTCGTCTTGTGAGGAGATAATTAAGAGCCCCCTCGGCTGTGCTGACGTGAACGTATTCCACCTCATCCGGTG
>QMLM01000233.1 GCA_003646745.1 Deltaproteobacteria bacterium
AGGTTCCATTTCATCAACAGTGGGGGGATCGACCACTATCGCCTCTACCCCCACCTCATTCGCTATCTCTTTGGCGATTATCGGCCCCAAGTTGGCAGGATGCCACCCATAGCGGGCCGCTCTCAGATCCTCACACATGCCATCGTTCACCCGATAAACCCCACCTTCTATAGGCCTCATAAGCCCTCCCCTGCTCACGATAAGGTCCAAATCCCCTTTGGAGATATTGTTGAGGTCAAGACTCTTCTCCACAGCCTCCTTTCTTAGGGCGAGCTCCTCCTCGATGCTCAGCGATCGAAGCTCTTCAGGGGAGTGCCTCATGGTCTTCCGAAAGACCTCCTCCTCTCCCGAATACACCCCCAGTTTTGTGGAAGTGGAGCCGAGGTTGATGACCAGA
The DNA here is from genome assembly GCA_003646745.1 of Deltaproteobacteria bacterium. GTDB lineage: Bacteria > Desulfobacterota > B13-G15 > B13-G15 > RBG-16-54-18 > B11-G15. Next base: position 398 of record QMLM01000233.1, read on the forward strand.
ATAAGGGGTTCCCTTCCCATCAAGACCTCAGGAGAGCAAGAGCAATGCTGAAAAAGAGGCTTTCTGCGTCATCCCACTCCAAAAGGGGCACAATAGGGACCCCTGTCCCCATGAGGGCACCCGCCATCCTCCTCTTCCCGTAAAGTCGCAGCAGTTGAGTCAGTAAAAAGCCCGTTTCCCCATCGGGGAGGAGGTAGATGTCGGCGTTGCCAGAGACGGGGTTGGCGATCCCTTTGATCCGTGCAGCCTCGGCCGAGGTCGCATTATCCATGGCGAGAGGCCCTTCGACCAGGACCCTGCCGAACTGTCCTCTTTCACCCATCTTGGAAAGAACCGCTGCGTCCAATGTCGATCTCATAGAGGGGTTGACCACTTCGATGGCCGAAAGGACGGCTACCTTGGGCTCCTCTACTCCAAGAATCTGGACAAGTTCTATAGCGTTTTCCAGGATCACTATCTTCTCTCCCACATTGGGGTAGCTGTTCATATATGTATCAGTGAACATAATCAGCTTACCATCCCCTTCAAAAAGGCTTACATAGCTGAGTAGCTTCCTCCTGAAGAACCCCTCCTCCTGCAAGATCTGAACAAGTCCTCTATCTATCAATTTGCCATCTACAAAGAGATCGGCCTCTTCCGACCTAACCAACTCCAATGCCTTTCTCCTTTGCTCCATAAGATCTGACACCTCAAATATCTCCACCTCCCTTGGGTCTATCCCCACCTGTTGAAGGCAAGAGGGAACCGTCTCCCTCTCCCCGACGATAAGAAGCTCACCGAGTCCTTCCTCCTTCGCCCTTTTTGCCGCCTCCAACACCTTCAACTCCTCGGCATAGGAGATAACTATGGTCCCTCTCCCTCTTCTCTTCGATTTCTCTATTATCTCGTTAAGGGTAATCACCTTCTCTTCTTTTGTGAGTCAGCGATAAGTACCCCCAGGGCGATGTTCAGCAACCTCACCTCAAACCCATCGGAGCGAGAGGGGGTAAGGGCTACGATGCCAGCCCCTATGGTCACACATTGCCTTTTGCCTATGGCCAAGTGATCTATCGCTTTGACCAAGATATTCCCCGCCTCTATTTGGGGAACGACCAAGAGGTCGGGAAACTCACAGGTAACAAGATCTGAGAAATTGTGACCATCCAATACTGTGCAATCTCCGAGTAACCCCTTTTTTGCCATCTCCTGGATGGCACGGGCGTCGCGCAAGGAAAGAAGATCCCCATCAATTGCCCTGACCCCTGAGAGGATCATGACCCTTGGAGAGCGATAACCGATTCTGCGCAGGACCTCTAAGGCGTTTTTGATCACCTTGACCTTGGTCTCTAAGTCAGGGGCGATGTTCACACCTGGATCGGTGATCACAAAGATATGATCTACAGAGGGGATCTGATGAAAACAGAGGGTGGAGGGAACAAGGGAGGGGGTGATACGAGAGTTGGCCCTTATCAAAGAGCGATATAGATAAGTAGTGGTGATATTCCCTTTGATAAGGAAGTCCGCCTCTCCTTCGATCACCATCTCTACACATAGATCAGCTCCCTTCTGAGGATCCCCTTCATGAATGGGTTGAACGTTATCTAAGTCGAGTCCATACTCCTCGATTTTAGCCCTTATTCTCTCTATGTCACCTATGAGCAAAGGGGTGATATAGCCCCTCCTCATCCCTTCAAAGACGGAAAGGATCACATCCCCTTCATGCGGGAAAAGGACGACCACCCTTTTGGGTCCTAACTCTTCGGCTTTTTTCGTTACTTCCTCAAAGCTCCTGATCATGGGAGGTCTCTCCAAGAAGTTTACTCATAACCTCTACACCTCAGCCCCTATTCTCCTTGAGACCTCCTTGGCCTTCTCCCGTACCAGTTGACCGATCTCGTCCTTCTTCCTTAGGTCCATTCGAAAGCTTGGCCCTGCTACACTGAGACACCCTATCACCCTCTTTTCGTGGTTGAAAATGGGAGAGGCTACTCGTCGCAACCCAAGCCTCAACTCCTGATCCTCAAAGGCGTAACCCTTCTCCCTCACCCTTTCGAGATCCCTTTCCAACTCATCTATATCAGTGATGGTATATTCGGTAATCTGAGGTAGTCCTATTTTTTTCAAAACATTCCTTCTTTTCTGTGGATCCATGTAGGTCAAAAAGACCTTTCCTACAGCATTGGAATGGAAATAGGGATAAGCGCTTCCTATATGTTGATGAAGCCTTATTCCCTCCGGGCTTTCTATTTGATCGATCAGGATCAATTGATCTCTATCAAGGGTTGTGAGCTCTACTGTTTCTCGGGTGGCGTACGAGAGGCTCAACATCACCTCCCTCGCAGCCCCCCTAAGATCTATTCTCTCCAAAAGGACATTTCCAATCCGAATAAATTTAGGACTTAATCTATATCTTTTTGTGATCACGTCCCGGGAGATAAACCCCTTCGCTACCAGAGTCCGCAATATCCTTGCCAAGGAAGGCTTAGGAATCACCAGGGCACGGGCGATCTCACTAAAGCCCATCCCTTCCTCTGCTGAGGCCAAAAGATCCAAAATATCGAGTCCCCTCTCCAAAGATGACATTGGTTTCAAATATGAAACTTTTGTTTAAAATAAGATAACAAATTTCCCTCTTCACTGTCAACATCAAACAAGTTGACAAATAGAT
>QMLM01000234.1 GCA_003646745.1 Deltaproteobacteria bacterium
CTGTGTTCCTCACCACCCCTTCTTGGGAGAAAGGGGTCAAAGAGCTGGAAAAGACCATCCAGAAAAAGAGGGGGGACCTTACAGAGGTCCAAAAACAGCTGCAAGAAAAGAAAAAGAAAATCCGTAAGAAGTGGTGGAAGGAAAAGAAGATTACAGATGCCCTCGATGAGATCGGACGTCGGCTGAACAGAAAAAGAAGGGAACTTAGAAGACTGAACGCCGAGATGAAAGTACTGGAGAAGAAGGTGGCCCGACATGAGAGAGAAATAGAAAAATTGGAAGACCTCGTGACAGCCTTGGACGAGAGGTTTAAATCGAGGGTAAGGGCCATGTATAAACTGCATCGCGTGGGTGTGGTACGGGTCCTTTTCTCAGCTGAAAACTACAGCGACGCCCTCAGCAGATATAAGGCCTTTCGTCTAATGGTGGAGCGCGCCCTGCGGCTACTGCAAACGTATCATAAGGCCATTGAGGAAAGGGAAAAAAGGAAGAGGAAATTAATAGCGGAAAAAAAGGCCTTATTGAAGAAAAAGAGGGAAGTAGAAGCCAAAAAAAGAGAGATAGAAAGCGAAAAACGAAAGAAAACCAGAATGCTCGCCGCTGTAAAGGCAGAAAGGCTTGCCTATCAAAAGGCAATCGCTGAGTTGAAAGAAAGGGAAAAGGCCCTGCGCACCCTTATCGAAGAGTTAAGGCTTAAGGCCGCCTCCTTAAAAGGGGGAGGTTTTAAGGCCCTGCGGGGGAAACTCCTGCTCCCGGTCAGGGGAACCATCTTCTCCCCACAAGGAAGGAGAAAGGGTATAGGAATTAAGGCCCGGGAAGGGGCAAAGATAAGAGCGGTCTTCGATGGCAAGGTAGCATACGCCTCTTGGTTCAAAGGATATGGAAACCTGATGATCATAGACCATGGGGATGGTTATTACACTATCCTCGCCCATGCCTCCCGCCTCTTGAAGAAGGTAGGCGATGAGGTGAAGATGGGTGAGGTGGTGGCCTTGGTGGGAAGCACAGGGTCCATGGAAGGTCCCATGCTGTATTTTGAGATCAGACATCACGGCAGATCTGAAGATCCTTTAAAATGGCTGGCCCTTCCTCATAAGGGGAAGCATGAGAAGAAATAAAAAATTGGAGGCAGACATGGTTAGAAATAAAAAGATAGGTTGGTTGATCCTATTATGGTTTGTCTTTGGCCTTCTGGTGGGAGGACTATACGTCCACAAGGTCTCGGCTTTATCCGATAAAACCTACGAAAAGCTGAGGATCTTCACCGAGGTGCTGGATATCGTCAAAAAGAACTATGTGGAGGAAGTAAAGACAGAAGACCTCATCAGTGGAGCCATAGAGGGGATGCTGAACAGCCTTGACCCTCACTCTGCCTATCTCACCCCTGAGATGTACCGAGAGCTACAAGTGGAGACCAAGGGGAGCTTCGGCGGGTTGGGAATAGAAATCGGCATAAAAGAGGGAATCTTAACGGTCATCGCCCCTATTGAGGATACTCCGGCCTACCGGGCAGGAATCAAAGCAGGGGACAAGATATTAAAGATAGAAGGTGAACCCACCAAGGGGTTAAGCCTTATGGAGTGTGTTAAAAGATTGAGAGGGCCCAAGGGGACCAAGGTCACCATTACCATCATGCGCGAGGGCTTCGCCAAGCCCAAGGACTTCACTATCATGAGAGATATTATCAAGATAAAAAGCGTAAAGTTCAAGACCTTGGAAAAGGGATATGGATATCTGAGGATACTGCAGTTTCAGGAACAGACCTCTGGGGATCTCAAAAAGGCCCTGGAGTCCTTGAAGAAGGAAAACCCAGAGGGGATAAATGGCCTGGTGCTGGACCTCAGGAATAACCCGGGGGGGCTGCTGGATCAAGCAGTGAAGGTAGCGGATCTGTTCCTAGACCATGGGGTGATTGTCACCATCAAGGGGCGAGGAGATCAGGAAAAAATGACCTTTAAGGCCCATAAAGAAGGGACTTTACCACCTTGGCCCGTGGTTATCCTGGTAAACCAAGGCAGTGCCAGTGCTTCAGAGATTGTAGCAGGCGCCCTTCAGGATTATGGACGGGCGGTGATCTTGGGAACCAGGACCTTCGGCAAAGGCTCTGTACAGACCATCATCCCCTTAGAAGATGGTTCTGGTATTAGGCTGACCACAGCCCTTTATTACACTCCCAGTGGCCGCTCCATCCAAGATGAGGGGATTCATCCAGATATCCCCCTACTTGCCAAGGAGGTGCCCCATGGGAAGATCAAAAAGGGCCTTAAGAGAGACCCCCAACTGAGCAGGGCCCTGGAGCACCTGAAGGGGTTGTGTATCTTTCAGAAGTTTCTCAAATCTGAGGTGAGATAAGCGAAAGTGGCCGCCAATTGGGCAAAAGGAAGGGGGAAACCCGCCTCGCCTAGGTCAAACCCCAGACGTAAGCCCACCGCCAAAAAGAGATCCACCCCCTCTCGGAAAGAGAAGAGACCCACAAAGATCTCTGTCTGGCTGGTGGTACTGTTGTGTATAGGCGTTGGCCTCGCCATCACCCTCCATTATTTCCTCCAGAGGCCCCTTCCCACCCCTTTCCCCCAGAGGGTAAGGATGTTAGATCAGATGCTCCTCGCTCAGTTCTATCAATTGGAGGTCCCCCACAACGACATCCATAAATGGGAAAAGGCGCGGGAGATAAGGGGAAAGTCGTGGACCTTTTCTCACTGGGAGGTAATTCTGCCTCAAGGAGTTGGAGCGCAAAAGGTCATCTCCCAGCTGAGACAAAGGATAAGGGAGACCAGTCCAGATGTCCGCCTGACCAGCGCTAGGAGGCCAAACGGTTCTTGGAAGATAAGTTTAAGGATCGATGGTCTCTTAACCCATAACCTAATCCTGCATCCCCCAAAATTAAAGCCACCAAGGCCGAAACTTCTCCGACCCCGCATAGCCATTGTGATTGACGATCTAGGGCTGAGCAAAAGGGCTGCAGAAGAGCTTCTGCACCTGCAGGCCCCCCTGACCTTTTCCATCTTCC
>QMLM01000235.1 GCA_003646745.1 Deltaproteobacteria bacterium
GAGGAGGGACTTTGGACAAAAACCCACCCTTCTTAATCCCTCAAAAATCTTGATTGCCTCGTTATAATTGGATGAGTTATTGAAAAGGATAATCCCATAAAGATATTGACACTCGCGACATCTTGGGTTCACCTCTGCCAGGGTGCGAAAATCCTCCAGCGCATCTTTATATCCTTTGGAGAGAAAGGTATCTAGATGACCGATTCTACCGGCCAATTTCCCCAGGGTAGCTTGATCGGCGAACATCTTATTGACAACCAAAGCAGCTCCTTTATAGTCCTTGAGCCTTACAAGAGAGCGGATTAACCAGAAATTTTCCACCTCAGTCAGGGAATCCTTACAATTTAATTCCTCAACAATCTCTTCGCAACTGCCCTGGTTAAACTTTTCTTCAAGCAGGTGAGTCGAAAAATCTTTAGGGGCAACTTTATCCCCCAAGGAGGCGGCATAAATCAGGCCTTGCAGCCTCGGGCGCAGCTTTGGGTCTAGCAAAAGGACCTTCTCATAATACTCAATAGCCTCCCCCCTGTGGCCTTGTACCATAGCTATATGGCCTAACCCAACGTATGCCTCGCTGTAGGTAGGGTCAAGGGAGAGCACCTCTTTATATTCCTCCATCGCTTCATCATATCTACCCTCGCTGTAAGCCCGGTTTGCTTGGGCGTATAAAAAATCGGTTTGATTCCTATAGAACTCTGACCGCAGGAAGGAACATCCGGAGATGACAAGAATTAAGAAAAGGCAAAACAACCTCATTAAAAACGCACCTCTGCACCGATCTCTATTGTGTTTGATGTCTCCCGGGTTGCCCTATCGCCATAGGCCGCATAGAAACTGACCAAATACCTCCTGTAAAACTCAAGGCGGTATCCAATCTTGGCGAAGAAATTTGAATCGACGCCATTGGCAAATACAAGACGTTCTTCGATCTCAAAGAACCACCCAAGCCACTGCCCCCAAGCTAGAAAGCTCAACTCATCCCAACAGGAGGGGTCAAAATCACTGGCCTCCCTGTTGGCCCACTGCAGGCCTGCTGAGACATTTTTGTTGAGTGGTTTATTATAATGGATCATCTCCCTCAAGATATGACCTTTATCGCCGTCTGTCGTATCAAAAGAATAACTTAGCTCATTCGACCAGTTATCGCCGAAACGGTGGAGGTGCCTTGCCACTAGGGATTTATATTCAGATGAATCTACATCGTGAACGATGAGGCCTAGCATGAAATCATCCCTTGCCCCGATGCTAAACCTCACATTCCCATCTATCTCATACAGTCCATCGTTATTGCTATGTCGCCGGTAATAGAAGGATCTCATAAGGATCCCCACCCTCTCCAAAAGGAGGACGCTACCAGGATAATAATCGATGTCAAAGTCGATACCTCTGGCATCAGACCTTACCCCTTTGGAGATATAGGCAAGATCCGCTTTGAAATTCCCCCAGGTCTTGGTAACCCAGTACAGCACGCAGCCTCGGCCCATTATAGCGGACCTCTACCCTACCAGCCATCCCCCTCTCATCTGTCTCGTCATCGTCTGATATTGCCCATTCTGCCGCCAGAGTGAATCCCCGCCCTATATTCAGTACCCCATCCACGCCAGCGACTACGCTCCTTACCTCCTCCTCAAAACCTGACGCCTTGTAAAATCTGCCAACAAGGCTGCTCCCAAAAGAGAGCTTCCCCCATAGAGGGACCTCCACCCTTGCGGCGTAACCCTTCTCTTCGCAGTTGGTATCGCCCTCTGCCCCAAAACCAAGGCCACTCAGGGCCACACCACCTATATTTAAGTCGATCCTCGCCCCAGATTTAAACCTCTCGGTTCTGACATCGTCAAAGAGCCTGAAGGGGTCGTTAAATGCGCCTAAACTCTTCCTGAATACCGCCAAAAACTTGACCTCTTTCCTCTCATACGAAAAGCTTGCGTAGCAATTGTCCCAGTTGGTCTCTTCCATCTCCCTTTGGATAAGGTAGAGATTAAAATCTGCCTTGATAGGCCTGCGGTCGTATACAGTGTGGAGTCCAAATCTCCCTTCATACGTATTTTCACCCTCATCCATGTCCCTGCGAAAAAACCCCGAGGTCTCACCCTCTATCCGATAGGGCCTTGTCGGTGGGGGAAGAGGTGGTGGGGCAAGGGGCCTGGGTGGCCTCTTGACAACCCTCACAAGGGCAGAATCGGATATCGTCCTTCCATCAGGAAGTTCTGCTGTGATGAAGACCTGATATTGGCCTTGCTGTACTAACTGCCCGCGGTCATCCCTCCCATCCCACTGCCACTGCCCAGGACCTGCCCTGACATCCTCTGTTATCTCCTCCCTTATTACGGCACCCTTGAAGTCCCTCACCTGGATGGTAAGGACCTTTACGTCCTTAGAAAGATAATATTCAATCAGCACCGTCTCTTTAGCCCTAGGGTCGAACTCTGAAGGAGATGGCCTTCGAAGAACTAAAGGTCCTTCAGCGGCAAGGGCAACCTGCATCGGGAAAAGAGAAAAGATATGGATGAGAAATGAGGCCAAAATCAAAGATAAGATAAACAAATTACTCATAAAGGCTGCATCACAGTAAAACTGACGATCTCTACATCCTCATCTCCGGCGCTGTTTCTGCCCTTCACGATAAGGATGTATTTTCCATTCTCCAGCCCCTCCAAGGGGGCAGTGAAGGTCCCCGCCGCCTGGTTTATGGATACAGACAATGACCTCCCATCGAGGGTGGCCGTGATGGAGGTTATCCTGCTACCCTTTACGGTAAACCTCCCCTGTAAAGATTCAGGCACTTCATGCTCATACACGGCCCCATTCTGGGGCTGAATCACCTCAAGGGAGATGGAGGTCTCCTTCGGACCCACCAATTCCCTGAAGATGGCAGGCGTTCTATATACAGGCACCTTTAGAGGCAGCGTCCACTGCCTTGCCTCTTTGTCGGTCAAGGTGAGGATCAAATCCACCTCCTCCACATCCCTGGCGGTCCTGGAGAAGAAGCCATCCTTGATAAGGA
>QMLM01000236.1 GCA_003646745.1 Deltaproteobacteria bacterium
AAGGCGGTCTGCGCATGGCCGGAAGGAAAGGATTTCAACCATAGGTGTGTGCCCACAACATGAATCTGTACCTTTCCTGCCGCGATAAGAGGTGCAAAATCGCTTAACGGACGGGGTCTGTAGACCATCTTTTTTATAAAAAGTATACAGAGTCCGCTTAAAAGCATAGCAGCAGCCAGCCAAGGCAGGTGCTGGCGTAAATAGGTGGGTCTTTTTATGGCAAAAAAGATGACCACCAAGAGGATGATGATCCAACCGTTGCCCAACCAGGTTATGACAGAAAACAAAGGATCCAGATATGGATTGGCCCACTTGTTATTGATCCATAAAAAGACTTCCCTGTCCAAGGCGAGAAGATAATCCATCTTTTCCTCTGTGCTGAGAGGTGTTTGGCCCATCAACATAACCATATGGAGAGGAAAAGTCAAGAGAGGCAACTTGACTTTACCCCCTCTATCTGTTAGCTTGAAGTTCATTAAAGATGACCTTTTGCCCTTCCTCCTATACCTTGCGGGGACCTATCATATTAAAGGATAAGTTTGGAAGCCCCTTTCTCATCCGTCTATATCAGAAAGAAAAGGGTGATTATGTGCCCTTAAAGGAGATGTATCAAGGGTTTGAGCCCAAGGAGGCAACTCAGGGGCTCCCCCCCCGATCTGATTGCAGCAGGGAGCGGTGGTTGAAGTCTTTGCTCAGAGGGGGGACCAATCTTCTGGCCATCATGGAAGAGAAGGTTGTGGGGCATGCCGTCTTGTTGGAGATAGAGCCTTGCAGGAGATGTGAATATCTGGTCTTTGTCCATCAGGACTACCAAAATAGAGGTATTGGGACGGCACTTACCCGGGTGGTGAGGGATTTGGCCGAAGAGATGGGTTATTGCCAGATATGGCTTACGGTGGAGGCGATAAACTTTAAGGCCATCCATGTATATGAAAAGGTAGGATTCTGTCTCGTGGGGCCGAGGGAAGTAGAATGTGAGATGGTGATCAATCTGAAAGGGGGAGATGAGGGTCCATAAGGGGAGTGCCTCTCGTCCGCTTCTTATCCTTGTTCATGGCCTTGGTATGACCGAGAGGAGTTGGATCGACCCCTATCAGGAGAAAATGGGCAGAGGGCGGATCCCTTATGACTACCTCCTCGTTGATCTTTCGCATCCCCGCTTATTTCGTTGGAACAATAAACCAGAGGGATTCACTACTTCCACCCCCTGGCGCTATCTTTCCCATCGACCGAGCCCCTTTTGGAATGATCTAATGGAGAAGGGATATAATCTTCTCACCTGGACTCAAGGAGATCCGAACGGCCCAATCAACTCGGCGGTACAGGAACTTAGGATGATAACAGAGGAGAGCAGGAGGATTTTTGGCGATAAAAAAGCAATCTTTCTCTGCCACAGTCGTGGGGGGCTGGTAGTGAGGGAATATTTGCGCAGATATGAGGATAGCAGGAGAGAGGTCGCTGCAGTTATTTTTTTGGCCACCCCTCATCATGGAAGTCGCGTGGCAGAGCTGGCCGAGAGTGTGGGGAAAGTTATCATCTTGTTGGAAAAGTTCCTTCCCCAGAGATCTCAGGGTGAGGTGAGGAGATTTTATGGTCAATGGGCCGATATCTTTCGTACAGGGGCGGTGGATGAATTAAGGCCCCAATCATCCTTTATCCTGAGGCTAAGGCAATGGGAGCAAACGGAGAAGGAGATGGGGATAAGGTATATCAACCTTTTAGGGGTAAGCACCTGTTTTAATAAAATTTACCGTGTCGTAAGTGATAGCCCCTTTGAAGTAAAAGAGGTCTTTTCGCTATTGAACTCCCTGCCCCGCCTCCTTTTTCCTTCATTGCTACCTGATGAGTGGGTGGATGGGAGAGGTGATGGTCTGGTGGCTAGGACGAGAGGGAGGTTGAACTGGATCCCCCCCCGAGATCAGAGGGAAGTACCCGTTAATCACGCCTCCATCTTGATAGACCCAGGAGTTCGAAAGTTGGTCCTGGAGAAATTGGAGGAAGTTCTTTGAGAAGGCTTGTTATGGAGGAGATCTTAGGAGAGGGAGGGGTGCTGGCCAAAGGGCTACAGGACTACGAGTACAGGCCACAACAGGTGGAGATGGCCGAGGCGGTATATAGAGTCTTGAGGGAGGGAGGGAACTTGATAGTGGAGGCGGGGCCAGGGACGGGGAAGACCTTTGCCTATTTGATTCCTGCCCTATACAGCGGCAGGAGAGTGGTGGTATCTACAGGGACCAAGAATCTACAGGAGCAGATTTTCTTCAAGGACATCCCCATCCTTAAAGGGCTTCTCCCAATAAAGTTTAAGGTCGCCTATATGAAAGGGAGGGAGAATTACCTTTGCTGGCGCCGTTTCAAGATCTTTGACCGGCAACCTCTATTCAGGGGGATGGAGGAGGTCTCCCTATTTAAGGAGGTGAAGGAGTGGGTCCTGCAGACCCAAACAGGTGACCGCTCAGAACTGGGTGGCATACCTGAGGACTTCTCTACGTGGGGGGAGATATGTTGTAGCCGCGACCACTGCTTAGGGTTGGGATGTCCCGATTACAAGAGGTGTTTTCTCGTACGCATGCGTCAGGAAGCGGCCGAGGCCCACTTGATCGTAGTAAACCACCACCTTTTTTTCGCCGACTTAGCCGTCAGGGATATAGGAGCAGAGGTGATCCCGAGATACAAAAGGGTGGTCTTCGACGAGGCCCATCAACTAGAGGAGGTAATCACTAACTATTTCGGCCTGTCTGTTAGCAATTATCGGGTGGAGGAATTGGCCAGGGATGTGCGTCGGGAATGGGCAACAAGTGGTCGATCTTCTGCCAAACTGCAAGGGTTGCTTGATAATATCTTGGAAAAGGCAGCGGATCTCTTTTATCTCTTTCAGGCCCAAGAGAGGTATCGGTTGCAAGAGTTGGATCCGATAGTTACCAGCCTCCTTTCGGACATCAAGAAGGGGCTAAACTCCCTCAGAGAGGTTCTAAGAAGGGGT
>QMLM01000237.1 GCA_003646745.1 Deltaproteobacteria bacterium
CTCAATGCCACCCCTAACAGGGCAGAGGTAAGGATCACCCCTGGATAGGTGGGTAGGAAATATTCCCAAATATGGCGGAACCAATAGTTAAGAAAAGTCCTCCTCTCGGCCGATAACCCCAAGGCGTTGGAGGCCTCAACCACAAGAGGGGCTGAGACCAATGCACCGCCCATGAGGGGCATCAAACCTATCATCGCCGGCAATAGGGCTACTACTGCCCGCAAGTCCCCAGTGATCGCCCCAAAAGAATCGATCATCTTGCGCATTCTCCCTGTCTCTTTCATAATCTCACTGAGCAAGAGGATAAGAAGAAGGGCCCCGGCGAGTTTTATGGTCTTGGGCTCAAGGAGCCCGTAAAGGAATTGTTTCCCTATGTTCAACCAAGGGAGTCTGTAAAGGAAGCCGAGGGCAACCCCCCCGATACACAAGGTAATCCATAGCTGCGCCTTTCGCACCAATAGGATGACGACCAATGCAAAGGCGAGGATTATTCTGCCCAGCTCCATTTCCTTCCAAAACTTGAAATATCGTTGACTTCAGTAGGCCCTTGCCATAATATAGGCAGGGTCTTTTGATTTCAAGATGAATTTTTAAGGGTCTTCAATGCCGGAAAGACAATATCTCATAGATGAGATTACGGTAAGGGATTCCTGGAGGCTCTTCAGGATCCTTGCGGAGTTCGTGGAGGGCTTTGAAACCCTCGCTGAAGTTCAACCTGCTGTGAGCATCTTTGGCTCAGCACGCGTAAGTCCGGGTGACCCCTCCTATGAAAAAGCCCTATTGCTAGCGAAGATCTTGGCTGAAAATGGGTTTAGTGTGCTTACTGGAGGGGGGCCAGGAATCATGGAGGCCGCTAACAAAGGGGCCCTAGAGGGGGGTGGAAAGTCCGTAGGGTTGAACATAGATCTGCCTGCTGAACAACCACCCAACAACTATGCTAATATCCGCCTGAACTTCCGCTACTTCTTTGTGCGCAAGGTGATGTTTGTAAAATATGCAGTGGCTTATATCATCTTTCCAGGGGGGTTTGGAACCCTTGATGAGCTCTTTGAGGCGGTAACTCTCATTCAGACCAAAAAGATAAAGCCTTTCCCCGTGATCCTAGTAGGGAAGGAGTACTGGCAAGGGTTGTTAAATTGGATAAAGACCATCTTGCTAGAGGTAAAACATATCTCACCAGAAGATTTGGAAATTATTCAGGTAATAGATGACCCCCATGAGATCATCAAGTATATCAAACGAGTAATAATCATCTGACCCCTTCCGCAGGGATTAATTCGAGAAATTGCTTCAAGATCTTTGCAGTAGCCCCCCAGATGATGTGTCGGCCGCATTGATATATGTACACCAACTGAGTCTTGTCTTGATAGGTCCTGTATTCCTCGGTCAGGACCCCCTCCTGGAGGAAACAGCCTAAAGGAAGAAAGATCAATTCCTCGATCTCCTCATCGCAAGGGACAAAGGGGTACGGGAAGGGAATAAGGCCCACGAAGGGAGCTACGATAAAATTGGACATAGTCACCACCTCATCCAACCCCCCTAATATCTCCACATCCTCTGGCCTCACCCCTATTTCCTCGTAAGCCTCCCGCAGGGCGGTGGCCAACAGGTCATCATCGCAGGGGTCATAATTCCCTCCCGGGAAGGAAATTTCCCCCTTGTGGTACCTCACTTTCTCCGTCCTCTTGGTGAACAAAACGTGGAGTAAATCGTCTTTGAAAAAGAGGGGAAGCAACACTGCCGCTCTAGTGAACTCAGGGCCTGCTGCCACCCTTTTGGTCGTTCGTCTGCCCAGGACTTCTTTTATCCTCCTGCCTAGGTCAACTATTTTGAGATTAAACCTTGATCCGGAAATTATTTAGCTCCTCCTTTCTATGATTCTAGCTCAATAAAATATAATCTTATCCAATGAAAGTAAAGCTTTCCGTTGACATACACGGGAAGGACATGCAGAATGAAAACTGGTACAGAGACGTTGAAACGGTTAGAGGTAATTGTTATATTAGAATAAGATCTCAATAGGAGGCCAAAAAGAGATGAAAGGGACCCATGATAAGATTCCTGATCAGAAAGAACTGGAAAAGGAGCTGAACAGATATCTGGAAAGGAAATACGGCGATAGGGTAAAGCTGGTGGTCTCCACCCTTGTCCCCAAAGTATCTCCTGAAGAAAGGGACGAGAAGGGAAAGACACAAAAAAAGCTCTCCCCTTATATTAACTTCGATATGAAACCCGAGGAACTCATCTCGTATCTCAACTCCTTCATCGTCAAACAGGATGAAGCCAAGGAGATATTGGCCACCAAGATCTGCACCCACTATAACAAGATAAAATTTATGATGGAGAAGGATGAGAAAGCTGCCCTTGGGATAGGAAATATAAAAAACAATATCATCATGATCGGTCCAACCGGCGTCGGAAAGACATATATGATAAGGCTCATTGCCAAAAAGATCGGGGTCCCTTTTGTAAAAGGAGATGCCACCAAATTCAGCGAGACAGGGTATGTGGGAGGTGATGTAGAGGACCTAGTGCGAGACCTGGTTTACGAGGCCAACGGCGATATAGAGCTGGCTCAATATGGGATTGTCTACATAGATGAGATCGACAAAATCGCCAGCAGCGACAACATCATTGGGCCTGATGTCTCTCGAACAGGGGTACAAAGGGCCCTCTTAAAGCCTATGGAAGAGACAGAGGTGGACATGCGTGTGCCCCATGATCCCATCTCTCAGATGGAGGCTATTGAGAGGTATCGACGCACAGGCAAGAGGGAGAAGAAGACCATAAACACCAGGAACATCCTTTTTATTGTGAGCGGGGCCTTTAATGGCCTTGAGGATATCATCAAAAAGCGGATGAACAAAGAGGGGATCGGTTTTGGGGCAGTGATAAGGTCCAAAGATGAAAGGAGTGAATACCTAAAATATGTCACTGCCCAGGACCTAATC
>QMLM01000238.1 GCA_003646745.1 Deltaproteobacteria bacterium
CCATCGCCAAGAGCATCATGGTTATGCATCAGGGGCGGACCCTGATTCAAGGATCACCAGAGGAAGTGAGGGGAAATAGGGAGGTCCAAGAAGCCTACTTGGGGGAATGAGGTGCTCAATCATTAAGAGGGCGGGTTGATCTTTTGGTCTTGATGTGATGTTATAGAGGCGATTTCATAGTCAAGGGGGGAGCGATGAGGGAGAAATTTTTTGATGAGCAGGAGAGGATAGCGCCCGAGGAGCGGCAGAGGCGTCAGCTTCAAAGTCTCCAGGAAGCCCTTAAGAGGGCCTACGATAACGCCCCTTCCACCAAGGAACTATTCGATAGGGCAGGGGTTAAGCCGTCGGATATCCGCACGGTAAAGGATTTGGAGAAGCTTCCCATTACCAGAAAAGGTGACCTTATAGAGCTACAGAGATCTAACCCCCCCTACGGCGGTTTTCTGACAATTCCGAGCGAAGAGGTCGACCGTGTCTTTATTACGCCAGGCCCCATTTATGGCCCTCATCATACCGAGGGCATAAGCTGGTTTGGAAAATCGTTTTATGCGGCTGGGTTTAGAAAAGGAGATATAGTAATAAATACACCCACCTATCACATGTCTCCGGCCGGCATCCTCTTTCACGAGGGGATAAGGGCTTGTGGGGCCACGGTTGTACCCACTGGTGTAGGCAACACCGATGCCCAGATCAGGACTATGCTTGATTTAAAGGTCACCGGATATGCCGGGATGCCCAGCTTCTTGATGACGATCATTAGAAGAGCTGAGGAGATGGGTTATGATTTTCGACGTGATTTTAGTCTAAAACGTGCCTGGTTTACCGGGGAGATGCTTCCCTCCTCCCTCAGGAAGACTTTTGAAGAAGATTACGGTATCTCAACCTTCCAGTGTTACGCAGTTACAGATCTTGGGGGTTGTGTGGCCTATGAATGCAGTGAGAAATCCGGCATGCACTTCATGGATGAATACATTATAGAGATAGTCGACCCGCATACGGGCAAGCAGCTACCGCCAGGGGAGGTGGGTGAGATTGTGGCAACCCCCTTACACAATGACACCTGGGGGCTAATACGATACGGCACAGGAGATTTGTCCTCATATCTCACCGAACCCTGCCCGTGCGGGAGGACATCTTGGCGACTTAGTGGTATTGTTGGTCGAGCCGCCGATGCGGTCAAGGTAAGAGGAATGTTTATAATAGCAAAACAGGCAGAAGGAGTCTTTTCTGAATTCGACCAAATTTCTCGCTATCAGATAATAATTGGCCACAAACAGCAGAGAGATGAACTTGTCTTTAAGATAGAACTTAAGGATGAATCCATAGATAAGAAAAACTTGTCAGATAGTCTCGCCGAGAGATTCCCGCAGGTATGCCGAGTAAGGCCGGATCGGATTGAATTTGTGCCGCAAGGAACCATTCCTGAGGAACGTCAGACAATAGTAGATGAGAGAAAATGGAAGTAAAGCATACATTTGCGTCAAAGGCAACACAAAGGGGGTAAAAATGTTATTTGGGGATATCCTGAGGCAGAATGCCAGTAAGCTTCCCAACAAAACAGCCGTAATCTACCGAGACCTTAGGCTTAGCTACTCAGAGCTCAATAACCGCACGAACCAGCTGGCGAATGCCTTGCTGGGTATGGGCCTGAACAAGGGTGACAGGGTAGCTGTGCTGGCGGATAATTGCTCCCAGTATGTGGAGGTGTACTTTGCCACGGCCAAAGATGGTCTATCAATCGTGCCGCTCAATACCAATCTTGATATCAATGGGCTGACCTATATTATAAATGACTCTGGAGCGAACACCCTCATTTTTGGCGAGAAATATTCGGAGACAATTAATTCCCTGCGCCCTGAAGCGAAGATGCTCAAAAACTTCATCGTCCTTGGCCAGGCCCGGGAAGGGCTAGAAAGCTATGAGGGGCTGCTCTCTCAATCTAGGGCAGAAGAACCTGGGGTGGTTGTTGACGAGGAAGATATTGCCTGGATTTTGTATACCAGCGGCACTACCGGCCCACCTAAAGGTGTAATGCAGAGCCATAAGAATTTGATTTCCGATACGGTGAGTACGCTACTGACGTGTTTCCCCATCAATCGAAATGATGTGCATATAAATCTATTACCCATGTTTCACGTAGGCGGTCTTTGGCATATGAGATGCTGTTTCTACATTGGTGGCACCAATGTATTGCTGGACAGACCCGCTCCTGAAACAGTTTTGGAAACTATACAGAAGGAGAGGGTAACCACCACGTGTTTTGTCCCGCCAATGATAGTTCCTATAATTGACTATCCTGGGATTGACCAATACGATGTGAGCAGTATGCGGATAATGATTT
The DNA here is from genome assembly GCA_003646745.1 of Deltaproteobacteria bacterium. Classification (GTDB taxonomy): domain Bacteria; phylum Desulfobacterota; class B13-G15; order B13-G15; family RBG-16-54-18; genus B11-G15. The sequence continues at coordinate 2,342 of QMLM01000238.1, forward strand.
ACTCGGGCGCTCCTCTGCCTGAAGGTCTGTACCAGCGAATGAAGCGAATTTTTGGAGACATCATCATCCAGGTTTATGCCTTGACTGAGGCCACGGGCGGAGTCATAATGCCTCCGCTCATGGAGGGCCCCTGGGAGGAGGTAAAACGACCAGGCTCCTGCGGGAAGGAGGTGCTCGGGGTTGAGGTGAGGCTGATCGATGAGGAGGGTCAGGACTGTGCCCCGGGGCAGGTGGGGGAGATACTGGTCCGGGGCGACAATGTGATGAAGGGGTACTGGGGTATGTCTGAGGCCACTGCCAAGGCCCTTGAGGAGGGTTACCTGCACACGGGTGATCTCGCCTTCAAGGATGAGGAAGGTTACTACTACATCACGGGCAGGAAGAAGGATGTTATCAGCAGTGGAGGTCAAGCGATCTACTCACCTGAGGTAGAAGATGTGATATCGCTGCATCCGGCTGTTGCAGAAGTGGCGGTGGTAGGGGTGCCGGACGAACAGTTAGGGGAGGTAGTGAAGGCGGTGGTGGTCTTGAAGGCGGATGAGAAGGCTACGGAGGAAGAACTCATTGAGTGGTGCAAGGGTCGGTTAGAAGACCA
>QMLM01000239.1 GCA_003646745.1 Deltaproteobacteria bacterium
CAATTCCAAGGGCACCACCAATCCCACCTCGCCACCTCTCTCGCTCTTCACAAACAGCCAGAGAATGATAGCAAGGATAAGAGAGATGACCTTCAGGATCGGATTTTTAGTAATAATTCTCAATTTATTTTAACCAAAATCGAGGCTTTTTTTACTGCTGACAAAAAGATTGTACAATACCCTTCTAAGGCCGCTGGCATCCAGGTTTCTAGTGAGTTTCCCACCGATGGCTAAGGAGATAACTCCCCTTTCTTCGGAGACCACGATGATCACAGCATCGGTCTCTTCGGAAAGGCCCAAGGCTGCTCGGTGGCGAGTCCCTAGAGTCTTGACCACGCGGGGGTTGGCGCTCAGGGGCAGAAAACAGCGGGCAGCCGTTAATTTCTCCCCTTGGATCAGGATGGCCCCATCGTGCAGCGGAGAGGGCGGAAAAAAGATGGTGGTGATCAACTCCTTTGAGACCTTGCCATCTATGATTACCCCGACCTCTACGTATTTATCTACCTCGGCTTCCCTCTCCAAGACGATCAATGCCCCTATACGCCTCATTGCCATACTCAGGGCAGCATCGATGATCTCATCAACTATGGGGGCGCTATAAGGAGAATGCGCCCCGAAAAAGAAGGGATTCTTGCCCACTGTGGATAAGGCTCGGCGAATATCGTGCTGAAAGATCACCACAATAATTAGGATGATGGAGCTGAGGAAGTTGTTCAAGATCCAATGTAAAGTCATCAACTTCCCCTTTTGGGAGATCAGGAAGGCGAGGATGAGCAAGACCAGTCCAATGAGCATCTGGAGGGAGCGGGTCCCACGAATCAACAGTATGATCCAATAGATCACAGCGGCGACGATGAGGATATCAACGGCATCCTGCCACCTGAAATGGACAAAGGCCTCTACTATCCCCATCATCTCCCTTATACCTCGGCGTTTATAATGGCATCCACCATGTCAACCACCTGCTTGACCGGAGCTACGTCATGGACCCTCACGATGTGAGCACCCTTCATTGCAGCCACAGCTACAGTGGCTAAGGTTCCTATCATTCTCTGATGCACCTCAAGCCCCAGTACTGCACCTATAAAGGACTTACGAGAGGTCCCGATCAAAATTGGTCTCCCCAAAACATTGAGGTCATGGAGGCGATTGAGGATCACGAGGTTGTCCTGGACCCTCTTGCCGAAACCGATTCCCGGATCAACGATGACCTGCTGGGGATCTACTCCGGCGCTTGTGGCCTTCTCTATCGCCTGGTGCAGATAAGCTATGATCTCGCCCATGAGGTCTTCGTAAAAAGGCTCTTGCTGCATCGTCTTTGGGGTTCCCTTTATATGCATAATGATCAGGGGGGAATCGTATCTGGCGGCTACATAGGCCATCTGCGGATCGAACCGTAGGCCGCTTATATCGTTGATCATCTGGGCTCCGGCTTCGATGGCCCTCTCGGCCACCTGTGACTTATAGGTATCCACAGAGATAGGTATCTTGAGGCGGGAGGCCAACTCCTCTATAACGGGAATAACCCTCCTCAATTCCTCATCCAAGGGCAGGGGATCAGAGCCCGGCCGGGATGATTCTCCTCCTACATCGATAATATCTGCCCCTTCCTCGGCCATCTTTAACCCATGTTCGATGGCCTTCGCAGGTTCAAAGAACAGACCCCCATCGGAGAAGGAGTCTGGGGTGACGTTCAAAACCCCCATCACCAAGGTCTTCTCCCCTAGCTTCAGTCCCCCCCCTCGACAGCGCAAGGAAAAGGTCTTTCTCCGCCCATTGTGGTCGGGTCTACGCCAATGCACCTTCACGGATAATCTGGTCGATCTCATCACCGGTGAGGGATTCCCTTTCCAAAAGCGTTTGTGCCAATTTATGTAAAAGGTCGATGTTTTTCTTAAGGATATCCTTGGCCCTCTCATAGCACTCCATCACAATTCTCTTTATCTCTCGGTCTATCTCCTGTGCGGTCATCTCGCTGTAGTCCCTGTGCTGGGCGATCTCCCTACCGAGGAATATTTGCTCCTCCTTTTGCCCGAAGGCGAGAGGGCCCAATGATTCACTCATCCCCCACTCGCATACCATCTTCCTGGCCACCTCGGTCGCCTTTTCAATGTCGTTTCCTGCACCGGTGGTGAAGCGCTGAAGGACCAACTCTTCCGCTGCTCTGCCCCCCATAAGGGTGGTGATATTAGTGATGAGGTAATCTCTAGAGTAGATATGCCTCTCATCAAGGGGCAACTGTTGGGTAACCCCCAGAGCATGGCCCCTGGGGATAATGGTTACCTTATGGATAGGGTCGGCTCCGGGTACCAGCTTTGCTACCAAGGCATGGCCGGCCTCATGGTAGGCGGTATCTTTTTTCTCCTCTTCGCTGATGATCATGCTGCGGCGCTCCGTTCCCATAAGTACCTTGTCCTTGGCCTGCTCTAGGTCTCGCATGTCTATAACCTTTTTGTTTTTTCTGGCAGCCAACAAGGCAGCCTCATTCACCAGATTCTCCAAATCGGCCCCAGTGAACCCAGGGGTTCCCCTGGCTAACACCTTTAGATCTACATCATCGGCGAGGGGGCTGTTCCTTGTATGCACTCTTAATATCTCCTCTCTGCCGTTTAAATCAGGGATGGGTACTACCACCTGTCTGTCAAAACGGCCAGGGCGCAGAAGGGCCGGATCTAAGATATCAGGCCTGTTAGTGGCGGCGATCAGGATGATTCCTTCGTTGACCTCGAAACCATCCATCTCTACCAAAAGCTGGTTTAGGGTCTGCTCCCTCTCGTCATGCCCTCCACCAAGGCCGGCTCCTCGATACCTGCCCACTGCGTCTATTTCATCGATAAATACTATACAGGGGGTGCTTCTTTTGGCCTGCATGAAGAGATCCCTTACCCGCGAGGCCCCCACCCCTACGAACATCTCCACAAAGTCGGAGCC
>QMLM01000240.1 GCA_003646745.1 Deltaproteobacteria bacterium
CTTCTTGGAGATCTCTATTGTATGCTAGGGGGAGGGCCTTAAGTACGGTGAGCAGGCATAGGAGGGCACCATAGACCCTTCCCCCCTTTGCCCTTATCAGCTCCAATACGTCTGGGTTTTCCTTTTGGGGCATGATGCTGCTGCCTGTACAGAAGGATTGAGGCAGCCGCAAAAAACCGAACTCAGGGCTGGACCAGATGATGAACTCTTCACAAAGACGGCTGAGATGCATCATCATGAGGGCGCAATGGCAGAGGAATTCCACCACGAAATCCCTATCACTGACGGCATCGATGCTGTTGCGGCTTATTTCGGCAAATCCCAACAACCGGGCCAAATATTCGCGGTCTATAGGATAGGGGGTGCCGGCTAGGGCACCGCTGCCTAGAGGGAGGATATCAATCCTGGGTAGGGCGCCGCGTAACCTCTCGGCATCCCTTTTGAGCATCTCGTAATAGGCCATAAGGTGGTGAGAGAACAGAATGGGTTGGGCCTTGCGCAGGTGAGTGTAACCGGGCATTATCACGTCTATATGTTTAGCGGCCTGTTCCACCAGGGCGATCTGGAGCCCTTTGAGGAGGTCGAGAATGATATATACTTCCTCTTTCAGGTAGAGACGGATATCCAGGGATATCTGATCATTTCTGCTCTTGCCTGTATGGAGTTTTCCTCCCACCTCGCCGATCTTCTCCTGCAGCCTTTGCTCAATATGCATGTGAATGTCCTCCCAGCGGGTGGAAAAAGTAAATTCCTCCCTTTCTATCTCCTTCTCTATCTCCCTCAAGGCTTGAAGGATCTTCGTCTTCTCCCCCTCAGAGATGATTTCCGCCTTCGCCAATGCCTCGCAATAGGCCATGCTTCCCTTAATATCGCAACGATACAGCCTTTTGTCAAAGGAGATGGAGGAGGTGAACTCCTCTACAAGGCCATCCGTTTCTTGGGTAAATCTACCTCCCCAAGGTTTTTCCACCATGGCTATCTCCTCTGGCCAAAGATTGCCCTGCCCACTCTGACCATGGTAGCTCCCTCCTCAATAGCAACCTCGAAATCCACCGACATCCCCATGGATAACTCCGGCAGGGAGATGCCTTCCCTCTCTATTTTCTCTTTGAGCCTTCTGAGGGCAATGAAATAAGGCCTAGCTAGCTCTGGATCCTCGAAATATGGCGGCATGGTCATAAGTCCTCTTAGAGAGATATTCTTTAAGGCCTTTACCTCATGGGCCAACTCCAAGGCCCTCTCTTTGCTTATGCCGAACTTGGAACTCTCTTGGGAGAGATTTACCTCGATCAAACAATCGATCACTTTGCCCTGCGCTGCAGCCCTTCTGTCCAGCTCTTTAGCCAATTTGGTGCTGTCCAAGGAATGAATCATGTCGAATAATCTTACCGCATATTTTGCCTTATTGCTCTGGAGATGTCCGATGAGGTGCCACTGAGTACCGATGCGGCCTATCTCTTCTATCTTTTTCTTCGCCTCTTGGACGTAATTTTCCCCCAATATCATCGCACCCGCAGATATCGCCTCCTTTATCCTTTCTGTATCTACGGTCTTGGTGACAGCTATTAGTTTTATCTCTTCTGGGTTTCTTCCTACCCTGTTTGCCGCCCTTTCTATTCTTTCCCTTACTCTGAGAAGATTTTCCTTGATTGCGCCCATCCCTTACACTTTAAAGATATCTGTGATCTTTAGATCCTTAATAAGCTCGGCGAGCTGGCAAAGAGGCAGCCCCACCACATTGGTATAAGAACCATCTATCCATTCTACCATAAAGGCCCCCTTGCCCTGAATGGCGTATCCTCCTGCTTTGTCGAAAGGTTCCCCTGTATTGATGTACCAATCTATCTCCTCCTTTTCGAGGGGTTTGATCTTTACCTTGGTCTGTTCAACCCCCTTTCTCTTTTCCCCCTCCGCCAGCTTTAGGAGGACATAGCCGGTGATAACTAAATGTTCTTTACCGGCCAATAGATGCAACATCCGTTTTGCCTCATCTTTTCCTCGGGGCTTTCCCAAAATCTCACCCCCTATGGCTACCACCGTATCGGCACCTATAACCCAGCACTCGGGGTATCTCTCCCCTATTAGTAGGGCCTTGCCCTCCGCCACCCTTAAGGCAAAATCTTTTGGTGATTCACAAGGAGAAGGGATTTCCTTTAGCTCTGCAGGCAGGACATCGAAATCGATCCCCAGGGAGGATAGCAGCTCTCTTCTGCGTGGCGAAGAAGAGGCCAAGATTAGCCTTTTTGACATGTTCTTGAGGATATCGAGGAGGTAAACCCTTATTTCTCCATCCCTCTGACGATGAGGAGGACGGAATCCCCATCTCCTATGTTCTCCCATTGCTGGGGGAGACTCCCTTTGAAGAGGAGACTGTCACCCTCCTCCAAGACATATTTCCCTTTTTTTACCTCAAACTGGAATTTACCCTGCAAGCAGAAGACTAACTCGTCGCCGAGATGACTCACCCCTTTACTGCCGCTCTTGGCCCCCTTCCTTGCAGTGATCACATAGGCCTCCAGGCCTTGTTGTATAAGACCGGAGCCGAGGCTCTCCAGTTTTATCCCTTTGTCCTTGGTTTCTACCTGTTTGCGTTGATCCTTTTTGGTGAAGACCGCCTCCTCTATCCTCTCCTCATCGAAGAAGTAATTGATCTTCACCCCCAAAGCCCTGCTAATGTTGAAGAGGGTGTTCACCGTGGGAGAGGTAATATTCCTCTCTATGAGGCTTAGGGTATTTACCGATAGGCCGCTCAATTTGGCCAGCGTACGCAGAGAAATCCTCTTTTCCCCCCGGATAGCTTTAAGTTTACTGCCAATATCTAAAGCTTGAGTCTCTGCCATAAGACTTAACCTCCCTTTTTAAGGTTTACAGCCCTTTACCCTTAGCATAAATCTTTGAAAGAAACAACCAATTATATTAACCAAATTC
>QMLM01000241.1 GCA_003646745.1 Deltaproteobacteria bacterium
GAGATAGAGGTAGTGGGGGTTTCTTTTTCCACCCCCTTTTTTGGCTCCAAAGGGGCCGAAAGGGCGGCCAAAGCGCTGGGGGTCCCTCTGCGGGTGCTGGATATAACCGAGGCCCATTTGCAGATGCTGCGTCATCCCAAATATGGATATGGCTATCAGATGAACCCCTGCATCGACTGTCATGCGCTCATGTTAAAGGAGGCAGGGAGGGTGATGGAGGAAATTGGAGGTGATTTTCTCTTTACAGGCGAGGTGTTGGGACAACGGCCTATGTCCCAGAATAAATCGGCCTTAAGGGTGGTGGAGAAAGAATCTGGCTATGAAAGGTATGTCTTGCGCCCGCTGAGCGCCAAACTACTCCCTGAGACCATTCCAGAGAAAGAGGGAAAGGTAGCCAGGGAGAGGCTTTTGGACATCAAGGGTCGCTCTCGCAAGAGGCAAATGGAGTTGGCCAAAAGATATAACATCAGGGAATACCTTTCTCCCGCTGGGGGGTGTCTCCTCACCGAGCCGGTCTTCTCTCGTCGCCTTCGCGATCTGTTTCGCTACCAAGACCATTTCAGCGTCAGGGATATTGAGCTTTTAAAGGTGGGCAGGCACCTGCGGTTTTCGCCTGCGGTGAAGGTTATAGTGGGCAGACATGCCGCGGATAATGAAAAGATCCTAAAGATGGTTACACCGGGGGATGATCTCCTCAAGGTTAAGGGGTACCCTAGTCCCCTCTTGCTCATCCCCTATGGTGGAACCACAGAGGATCTCAACAGGGCCGCTTCTATATGTGCCCGCTACAGCGATGCCCCTAAAGATGAAATCATAACGGTGATATGGAGAAGAGACGGAGAAGAGAAAGAAATTCGGGTCAAATCCTGTCCCCCCTCTTTGCCTCAAGAATTGATGATTTAACCAGAGCCTGTCTTTCTCAGTTTGCCGGCACAGGGGTGCAGAACAAGGGAAGAGTTGTTCGACTCCTTTCGGCTATTTTTCTCTTTGTCTGTCTTCATTCCCCTTCTTATTCAGCCGACGTTGGGCCTTGTTGTCCGCGCAATCAGGAATTGAGGTACCTCCTTCACCCCCCATCGGGGACCGAGTTTAAATATCATGTCCGCCATGGGGCCTTTTTTTCCTCATATTTGGGGAAGGTGAAAAATTTCTTCCTATTATTGCCCCCTGGTTTTGATCCTCGATCCTGCCGGCGATATCCCCTTCTTGTCTTGTTGCATGGGTATAACTTCGTCCGCAACGGGGCAAAGGGGACGACTTGCGATCCTAAAGGTGCTCTTGATCTGCTGTGCCAGCAGGAACAGGAGGAATATCACTGGCTTCTGCTAGAGGACATCGCCCCCATCGCCTGGGCCATGATGGACCCCGCCAATAAGACCTTCCGAGACCTGAAAGATGATCTGACCAGACGCTTCCAAGAGCTGGCTAAATATGGAGGCCTAAGGGAGAAAGATTATGATCCATCACAAATAGCCACCTCGCTGGTGGATCATAACCTTCATCCAGACGGGGGCTTAGACGATCCCTTCCATCCCCTCCGCAAGATGATAATCCTGTTGCCTGATGGTGACAACAGCTTCTACACTGATGAAGATGAAGGCAGAGCCCTTTTTCCCCCTACCAGAGAAAAGGGAGGTTGCGATGCCTTTTACGCTGAAGAGTGTATGAGGATTTCGTTATTGCCCCTGCGTTACATGAAGCCTGCTGCCCTGGGGAAATACGAGAGTTATATCCTAGAGCTAATAGGATACCTTCGCCGAAATTCCTCCATTAAGGACTATATCCTCCCCCCTCCCCATACAGGTATCGGAGGGTTTTCCATGGGAGGTTACGGGGCCCTGAAGATCGCCATGCGACATCCCGAGTTGTTCTCTTCGGTGAGCAGCCAGAGTGGATTGGTCGATATAGAGCTGCTCGGCAACAAATTTCTCCTCAAAGGCCTCATGCCTGAGTTTTTGGAGGTCTTTGGCCACCTGGAGCCCCTGGCCCTGCCTACCAGTTCTACCATCAATGAGGCCTACAGAAGGGAGCATAACCCCTTGCGTCTGATCAGAGAGGGGAAGGGGAGGAGATTATGGGGCAAAATATACTTTGACTATGGGGCAGCAGAAAGATTTAGCGCCCTAAAGGAGGGGAATAAGAGGCTGGAGGAAATCCTCGGGGTTTCCAGCCGGATGATCCATCCGCAACCTTTCAACGGGGGGGCAGCCCACAATTACCTCTTTTGGCGTTCCAGGTTGGGTAATGTCCTCTTACATCATTCCTTATATCTCAGATAGATCCTGCCACCTTCGATACTCCTCCTTTATCTCACCGCAAGAGTTTGAAATACCGTCTTCGGGGAAGGTATCATCATGCTCCTTTTCTTCAAGCAAACTATAAGGGAACATAGACTTCAGCCTTTAAGGATTGTAATGGGCCAATAGATCGTTACCACCCCCTGCCACTAAGAAAGGAGAGATTTTATCCAGAATTACAGGTGGGAAGCAGGCAAACTCTTCAGGAAGATTATAGCCCAATTCCTCCAGTTTCATAAGAGGAGGGTTACCTCCCATACCTTCTCCAAAATGAGGTCTTTTCACATTATACCAATATATCCATTTCCCTGCCCATTCCACCAGCTCTATCTCTGTTTTTATCTTTAGGAGTAGAGGTATATAAAATTCCTCGTCGTCGGTTCTATGGCTCCTCTCTACTCTCCCTTGATAACCCTTTCTCCCCTTCGGTGCTCGACCTAACTTCGCTCCATAAGGTCTATAATACTTCTCATCTAATCTCCTTAGCTTTTTCGGATTATCCCCTCCAAACTCTTGCCCCCAATCCTCCTGCCAAAATACTTCCTCTTCTATTCCCCATCCCCTCAACCAACTCATCACCAGACTTACAAAGCATAAACCATTAGTAATATTCAACTCTCTACTAAAAGC
>QMLM01000242.1 GCA_003646745.1 Deltaproteobacteria bacterium
AAAAACTGCTCCAAGAAAAAGGAATCTTCTATCCCCATCACTTTATTGATCCCACATTCCCCTTCTCCCTAAAGGAGCTTCCCCAAGGGATCACTGAGTTGATGGTGCATCCCAGCACAGGGGGAGAGCCATGGAGAAAAAAAGACCTCGAGATGCTCATGGATCCCTCCTTTATGACCACCTTGGAAGAGGAAGACATTAAGCTTATAAGTTTCCTTGAGATAAAATATTTCCCTCTTTGTTGCTTGACATAAAGTCTTCATTGTGATAACTTTAACAATCTTTTTGATGAGTTAAGACATAAGAAGCAGGAAGTCGCAAAAACGAGCCAAAAAGCCAGGGGGTGAAGATGAAGAAGGTACTTTCTGGAAATGAGGCGATAGCAAGGGGGGCTTGGGAGGCCGGGGTGCTCTTTGCTTCAGCTTACCCGGGAACACCTAGCAGTGAGATCTTGGAAAACATCGCCCAATATGAAGAGATCAAGGCGGAGTGGGCAACCAACGAGAAGGATGCCCTGATGGCGGCGACGGGGGCATCGATGACAGGTGCAAGGGCTATGGCCTCCATGAAACATGTGGGGGTAAACGTGGCAGCGGATCCGTTAATGACACTCTCGTATACAGGTGTCAATGGAGGTCTGGTTCTAGTCACCGCTGATGACCCCCAGTTGCATAGCTCACAAAATGAGCAGGACAATCGCCATTACGCCCGCTTTGCCAAGGTACCCATGTTGGAGCCTAGTGACAGCCAAGAGGCCAAGGACTTTGTCAAAATCGCCTTTGAGATCAGCGAGCGTTTTGATACCCCGGTGATGTTAAGGAGCGTCACTAGGATCTCTCACTCCAAAGGCGTGGTAGAGTTGGGACAGAGACAGCAGCCATCACATCCATTGGAGCTGAAAAAAGATGAGGCAAAATGGGTGATGCTCCCGGTCTATGGCCGGCAGAGACATCATATAGTGGAGGAAAGGTTCTTAAAACTCAAGGAATTTGCCGAGACCTTTCCCGAGAACCGAATGGAGATAAACGATACCTCTGTAGGGATCATCACTGGAGGTATCTCCTATCAATACGCTAAAGAGATATTCCCCAACTACTCCTATCTAAAATTAGGGATGAGCTGGCCTTTGCCCGAAAGGTTAATTGCTGAATTCATCAGCAAGGTCGACAAGGTCTATGTAATAGAGGAGCTAGACCCCTTTTGGGAAGAAAATATCAAAGCCATGGGCTTTAAGGTGGATATAGGAAAGAATAAAATCCCCATCTGCGGCGAACTCAGTCCGACTATCGTGGCCAAGGCCCTCATACCCGAATACAGAGAACCTAAACAAATCTATAGCAAACCAATTCCTCCCCGGCCGCCAAATTTGTGTCCGGGGTGTCCGCATAGGGCCGTCTTTTACACATTGAAAAAATTGAAGCTCTTTGTACATGGTGATATCGGCTGTTACACCCTTGGGGCGCTGCCCCCCCTAAAAAGCCTAGACACTACCATTTGCATGGGGTCCAGTGTGGGGGTTTCTGAAGGAGCCAGCCAAGTATTGGAGGAGAAGACGTTGGGCAAGATGGTCTGTGTTATAGGGGATTCAACATTCTTACACAGTGGAGTGACTCCCTTGATGAATATGACCTATAATAAATCTAACGCTACCGTAATCATCCTCGATAACTGGGTCACCGCCATGACAGGGGCTCAGGAGCATCCTGGGACAGGTTATACGGCTAAAGGGGAGGGGACAATTGCCATAGACTACATAGAATTGGCCAAGGCCTTGGGTGTAAAACCCCAGAATGCCCGCAGGGCAAATCCCTACAATGTTGAAGAATTTGAAAGGGTTGTACGGGAGGAAACAAACAAAGGCGAAACTTCTGTGATCGTCACCGTTGATGCCCCTTGTGTACTTTTGCGCCGGGCAATCAAGTCCTACAACGAACCCCTTTGGGTGGATGAACAGCTCTGCACCGGTTGCCGCCTCTGTTTGGAGATCGGTTGTCCCGCCATCTCGTGGGATGTAAGCAAAGCTGGTGACTACAAGACGGCGGATGGTAAAATCAAAAAGAGGAAAGGGGCAGCAGTGATCAACAAAATGCTCTGTAATGGCTGTGGCTTGTGTTATCAGATATGCAAGTTCGACGCCATAAAGGGGAAGAAGGAAGAGGTCCCCTTCGGGTTTCAATTAAATAAGTAGCAAACCGTGATTAAGGAGAAGGAGCCGATGGGAAAGGATGTGACCAATCTTTTAGTAGCAGGTGTAGGGGGACAGGGGGTGATCTTGGCCAGCGACATCATGGCCGATACCTTTATGGAGGCCGGATATGACGTCAAAAAGAGTGAGGTGCACGGAATGGCCCAGCGGGGAGGGTCGGTCAGCAGCCATGTGCGCTTCGGCAACAAGGTCTACTCACCTATCATCAAGATGGGGGAGGTAGACTATCTGTTTATGACGGTAAAATTGGAGACGTTGAGGTGGCTTAACTATTGCAATCCCTCTACGGTCATCTTGGTGGACGAAATCGAGATCAACCCCCCTGCGGTGAATTTAGGACAAATGGAATATCCCCGAGATATAGATGAAACCTTGAAAGAAAATTTTAAGATGGTCCATTTTATCAAGGCCACAGAGATGGCCTCAGAGCTGGGAAACGCCCGGGCCGCCAATGTAGTGCTTTTGGGCGCCCTATCCAAGTTATTGGACATCGATGAAGATATCTGGATAAAATGCCTGCTGGCGCGTCTGCCCACCAAGCTCCATGAATTGAACAAAAAGGCCTTTGCCGCTGGCAGAGAGGTCATTTAACCTTCACGGAGGGGGTCAATAAGGCCCCCTCTTACTTTAACTTCTCAATGTCCTTTCTCTTTCCCAGGACAATGAGGATGTCGCTATCCTTCACCACAAAAT
>QMLM01000243.1 GCA_003646745.1 Deltaproteobacteria bacterium
GGGTAGTGATCGTGGCCACCGGGGGCGAGGAATACCGTCCCACGGGAGAATACCTCTACGGCCAGAGCCCTCAGGTGGTCACCCAGCGGGAGTTGGAAGAGAGGTTAGCTACCGATCCCTCAGATCTGAGGGACATCAAGACCGTGGTTATGATCCAGTGTGTGGGTTCCCGTACCGAGAGACGACCCTATTGTAGTAAAATATGCTGTAGCCAGGCGATCAAGAACGCTTTGAAAATAAAGCAACTGAACCCCAAGGTTGAGGTTTACATCCTCTATAGGGATATGCGCACTTACGGCTTCCAAGAGATTTTCTATGCCCAAGCCCGCTCCGAGGGGGTGGTCTTCATCCGCTATGATGATAAAGACCAACCCCAGGTAAGTATGGGGGATGGAAGGCTCAAGATAAGTATATTCGAACCTGTGGTCGGTCAGAGACTGGTAATTGAAGCCGACCTGTTAGTTCTTAGTGTGGGTATCGTCCCACCCCAAGGCAATAGGGAACTGGCCAAGAAGCTGAAGGTACCCCTCACCGAGGAGGGGTTCTTCTTAGAGGCCCACGTTAAGCTCAGGCCGGTGGACTTTGCCACCGATGGGATCTTCCTCTGCGGTCTGGCCCATTCGCCTAAGCCGCTGGGCGAGTCCATTTCCCAGGCCGCAGCCGCTGCTGGTCGGGCAGCCATACCCCTTTCCAAGGGGCTAGTGCAGATAGAACCCATTGTCTCCTATGTGGATCAGGAGAAATGCGTGGGCTGTGGGCTCTGTGAGGAGATCTGTCCTTTTAAAGCTATACGACTCCAGGATACCGAAGTCGGTAAAAGGGCAGAGACCATCACCGCCTCCTGCAAAGGTTGTGGCCTATGTGCCGCCAGTTGTCCCCAAAGGGCGATAATCATGCACCATTTTACCTCTGAGGAGTTATTTGCCCAGATAACCACCTTGATCGAAAGTTAAGGATCAGGTTTAAAGTCCGATAGGAGCTGGATATGGGAGAGATTAACCATAGAGGATGGGAACCCCGAATATTAGGTTTTCTATGTAATTGGTGCTCTTATGCAGGTGCAGATTTGGCTGGGATATCTAGGTTCCAATATCCCCCTAACCTAAGGGTGATAAGGACTATGTGCTCGGCTCGGGTAGACCCAGCATTTATTATCCAAGCGTTTCTATCCGGTTTTGATGGGGTTATGGTTTTGGGTTGTCACTTGGGAGACTGCCATTATATCATAGGTAACTATCACGCCCAAATAAAGATGAGGATGACCAAAAGGCTTTTGGAGATAGTCGGTGTCAACCCTGATCGCTTATATCTGGATTGGGTCTCTGCTGCTGAAGGGGAGAGGTTTGCCCAACTGGTGACCAAATTCACTCGAGAAATGGAGGAGATAGGCCCACTCAACAGGGGTGGGGCTTTATCCCAACGCTTACAAGCTGCCAAGATGACCGTTGAGGGGGAAAGGATAAGGTGGCTGGTGGGCAAGGGACTGAGCATCATGGAAGAGGGTAACGTCTTCGGACAGAAGATATCCCCGAAGGAATTTGAGACCTTGTTATATACTGCCCTTTGGGATGAGTATGTGAAGAACAGGATCGCGCTTCTTTTAGAGGAGGGTCCCAAATCCGTCAGAGAAATAGCCACGGCTATCGGCCTCAGTCAGGAGGCCACCTCCTCATATCTGGTTGACCTCGAGGAAGGGGGGGATATAGCCCTCCTTTGCTTTGAAGGCAGGACCCCTAAATATCGAAAGGTTGGATGAGGAGAGAATATTAGGAGTTTTTGAGCGGAGGGGAAAACATGCGCAATATCGGTCGCTTGGGGTCTATGGTCGAGAAAATAGGGGCCGTTATGGTAATAGGTGGTGGTGTTGGGGGTATACAGGCAGCCTTAGACTTAGCCGAATCGGGCTATTTCGTTTACCTGGTCGACTCCTCCCCCACCATCGGTGGGGTGATGGCTCAATTGGACAAAACCTTCCCCACCAATGACTGTTCTATGTGCATTCTTTCTCCTAAACTGGTGGAATGTGGGAGGCATTTGAATATCGAAATCATCTCCAATGCTGAAATTAGAAAGGTGGAAGGGGAGGCGGGCAATTTTCGGGTGGAACTGGTTAAGAAGGCAAGATATGTTGATCCTTCTAAATGTACTGGTTGTGGGGAATGTGCTAAGCATTGCCCGGTTAGGGCTATAGACACTTTTAATGAGGGGCTCAGCAGGAGGGCGGCTATTTACATAAAATATCCTCAAGCGGTACCCCGCGCTTTCGTAATAGATAGGGAGAAGTGCATCGGTTGCGGTTTGTGTGAGAGGGTTTGTTTAGCGGGGGCTATTAAGTATACTGATGAAGACCAGGCAGAAGGGGTTAATGTCGGGGCAATTATCCTTTGCCCGGGTTACGAGCTCTTCGACGCCCGACAGGTCTTCAACTACGGATATAGCCGCTACCCCAATGTGGTAACCAGCATTGAATTCGAGAGGATATTGAGCGCTTCCGGGCCCTATAAAGGATATCTCCTCAGACCTTCGGATAGGGATATACCCGAAAAGATAGCTTTCATCCAATGTGTAGGTTCAAGGGATATTACCTATAATAGGGGATATTGCTCCTCGGTCTGCTGCACCTATGCCATAAAGGAAGCTATAATTGCTAAGGAACACAGTCCGGTTGGCTTGGATGTTACCATCTTCTACATGGACATGAGAACCTATGGGAAGGGTTTCGATAGATATTACCAACGAGCAAAGGATGAATATGGGATCAAGTTCGTTAGATCTAAGGTATATGAGGTTAAGGGGGTAGATACTACAGGAGACTTAATCCTCAGATATACCGGTGAAGATGGGAGGGTGTTCGAGGATCGTTTTGACCTGGTGGTCCTTTCGGTGGGATTTCA
>QMLM01000244.1 GCA_003646745.1 Deltaproteobacteria bacterium
CCCCAACCCCTCCTGGCCAACTGGATGGCCCTCCGCATAAACCTCTCATCCACCCCATCCATAGCCCATAGCTTATCCCAACCGAAAAGGCAAAATCAAACCTTTAAGGGGACGAGGTTACTATGAGAAAGTTCCCTTGAATAGAAGATCATCCCCTGGGATTAGGGAAAAACCCGCTCCTGGAGAAAGATGCTAAATCTTACCGTCTCAAAGGAAGGGGCTTACTTTCTCAGGGTCTTCTCAAATATCCTTTCGCTCTTCTTGGAGGCCCTCTCCGCCCTCTCTGCTGCCTCCTCTGCCCTCCTTACCGCTTCCCGCATCCTCTCTAAGAGTTCCTCCCTCAATTCGGCCCTCACCCTCTCACCACCCTTCTCCCACTTGCTCACATAGTCAGCCATGTTGTCCACCAGACCCTGGACAGCCTTCTGAATGGCTGCTTGGATAAGGGTCCTTTTATCCCTTTCGGCGAAGACACTTATCGCTTTAGTCTGGACTTCGGCTCGATTAAACCAGACGATTTCTCCTGTATGAGCATCTTGAAGGACCATCCTGATTTGGACGGTTGCCCTGTCCACCCTTCCCCCTTTATGGGCGAAGTAAGCAGTGGCCATCCATGCTCCTCCCCATATAGCAGCATTGGCTACAATTTCGGGATGATAATTCCAATGGCCAGCAAAGAGACTTTCTGCAACAAGTCCTTTTTTTAATGTAGTGAAATAAGTAGCTAAACCACCCAAGGCAATCTTGTCCAATAACTCATATTTGTCTGCCTTGGCTACCCCGAAAAATGTCCGTTGCCCTACATTGTAAATGAAAGGTAATATCCCTATTTCAAAAGGGTTGAAGACATCCTTGGGATAATCAATGCCGAATTCGATGATTCTTCCTCTAATTATATAATCTACATCGAAGACCTCCCCTAAATCTTTAACTATCTGAGAATCCAAAGCCACCTGGGATTCCATTCCTCTTACACTCTCTGGCCCTCCTTTTGCGACATTGGCTAAATTGTGACGGAGAGCTTCATAAAGATCCTCCCTTACCGCATCGCTCCATGGCCCTCTTAATTCTTCTTGGACAAGAGATATAGCTGGAGAATACTGGGTCACCATTCTGATGACCCCTCTTTGAAATAGATACTTTACCACATCTTCTACCATTACCGATTTAAAGCCTTTCTTAAAAAGTTCATCCTGTAGGGATTCTAAGACTAAGACATTTCTTCGCAAATAGCCATAAGGGGAAAAGACTGGCGTATAGTCGGCGAAGGGGACGATGGCCACCTTTCTGTATCCCCCCTCTGGAGGCGGGGGGGTTACCGGTGAGACCGTCTCCTGGACGGCAAGACCACAAGACAAAAGGAAGGGGACCAAAACCAAAAGGCCTACCCATTTAATCCTTTCGTTTTTCCTTTTCATCCTTTCCTCCTCCTTTGAGGGAACGATCCCTCTTCTTCATAGAGCTTTGTGAACTTTGCCCACAATTTAATTGATAGCATAAAAGGAGGAAAAAAAGAAGCCCTTTTGTTTCCGGGAAGCTAAGAATCAAACTGAAACTTCTTCTCCGAGATTACCCTCACACAAGCATCCACCACATCGGGATCGTAGAGAAGGCCTCGGTTTTCGGATATCTCCTTTAGGGCCTTCTTCATCCCATGGGCGCTCCTGTAGGGACGATGGGAGTTCATCGCCTCCACCACATCGGCCACCGCCAGGATCCTCGCCTGAAGAAGGATATCCTCCCCCCGCAGCCCAGCGGGATAACCTGAACCGTCCATCCTCTCGTGATGCTGAAGGACGATCTCCGCTACAGGCCAGGGGAACTCTATGGTCTTCAGTATCTCATAGCCGAAGCGAGGGTGGGTCTTGATCATCTTAAGCTCTATCTCTGTGAGTCTCTCGGTAGGGGTGGCCAGAATCTCGATGGGGATGTGGATCTTTCCCACATCGTGGAGGCTGGCAGCGATGCAAGTCCCCTTGGCCATCTCCTCATCAAGCCCCATTTCCTGGGCGATAGCGCAGACCAACTGGGTGACCCTCCGCTGATGCCCCGCGGTGTAAGGGTCTCGGAGTTCCATGGCCGAGGCCAAGGCATTTACCGTCTGATTGAGGATCTTCCGAAGGTTGTTGAGGCTCCGCTGGAGTTCCCTCTCCAACTTCTTCCTTTTGGATATATCCCTGTGGATGGCAGAGTATTCAATCCCCCCCTCATCCCTTACGGCAGTTAAGGTTATCTCTACAGGGACCGTCCTTCCCTCCTTGGTGATCCTCTCCGTCTGATAGCCCTCAAGATACCCCTTCTCCTCGACTATCCGCAGGACCTCCCTGAATTCTCCCTCCCTCTCCTCGGGCACAATGATACTCATCTCCCTTCCGATGACCTCCTCCGTCCTCCACCCGAACATCCTCTCTGCACCTTTGTTCCAGAAGGTGAACCTCAATCTTTTGTCCACCGTGGTGATGGCGTCAGCGGAGTGATCAAGGATGGCCACCAGATGTTTGAAGGAGAACCGTTTTATGGGCTTATCGTCCAACAAAACGGTACCTTCTCTACCATCGATCCCTCCAAATGTCAACCACAACTTAGTCCCCTTGAGGATGGACTTCCTCCAAGATCCTCTGTTACAATGGAACTCTCCGATGATAAACATCCGTGACGAAAGGGAGATAGCCAAGATCAGGGAGAGCAGTCGTCTGGTCGCTAAGGCCCTCTTGGAGGTCAGGGAGGCCATACGCCCTGGAGTGACCACGAAGGAGCTGAACGACCTGGCTGAGGAGATAATAAAGAAGGGAGGGGGCATCCCCGCCTTTAAGGGATACAGGGGCTACCCAGCGAGTCTCTGCGTATCCATAAACGAGGAGGTGGTCCACGGCATCCCCAACAAGAGGC
>QMLM01000245.1 GCA_003646745.1 Deltaproteobacteria bacterium
CCCTTAGGGGATATATAGGGGAGTTTTTGCGAGAGGAACATAGCGCCTTTTTTGGCTTTTTTCGCTACCCTGACGGACGCATTAGGCCCTCCTTGCGGGGAAAAGGGCCTCTAGAGTTCGTTCTGTTAAACCCCTTTTTCTCCTTCAATTCCGCCCTCTTGCTGCGCAGGATCTTGAGCGATGGGTATCGGATCTTTTCCATCTTGCGGCCTTGCGAGGTAAGGGCCTTTGTGGAGCTCACCAAATTAAACCAGGTGAAGGCTGAGGACTTTATTGTTTTTTCCGTCGATTGTTTCGGCACCTTATCCCTTAAAGGAGATGAAATCCCCCAACTCCCTGAAGATCCCCAACGTTTAAGAGGGGTCCTAGAGGAGAGCGATGGACTTAGGTGGGCATGTAAAAACTGTACAGAAAGAACCGGGACCTTTGGCGATGGCGGGGTGAGATTTCTTTCTGATGGAAGCCTCTTGCTTGCCCCTTATACACAGAGAGGGGGGGGGTTTTTGGCGCATTTCCCAGGTCCATGGCGAGATATTCCCTCGGAAGATTTTCTGTTAAAGGATGAAGTAGGTGAGACAACGGAGAGGTCTTTTGATTTGAGCGAGCTCCAAGAGGCCTTGGCCTCATGCATACTCTGCAAGAACTGTCGAGATATGTGCCCCATTTGTTATTGTCTCGATTGCCTCTTTGAAGGGGGTGGTTTTTTACCAGCGGGGGATGAGCTGCTCAACCTCCTGTGGAGGCAGGAGGTTGTAGATTTGCCCCATGGGGTCCTCCTTTATCACTTTGTGAGGATGTATCATGTGTCCCAGAGTTGCTGCGCCTGTGGTGCTTGTGAGGAGGCGTGTCCGATGAATATCCCCCTAACTCAATTCTTTAAAGCACCTTCGGAGAGGATACAAAAGGCCTTCTCGTATAAGGCGGGAAAGGATTTCGAGGGGGACCTTCCCTTCACCACCTATCAGGAGGATGAGCTACCGGATGCCGAAGATTGAGGATGTAGCGCATCTTGCCGGATGTAGGGAGGAAGATCTCTATGTATGCCTGGGTTGTAAAATATGCTCCTCTGTCTGCATATTAAATGATATAGGTATTAAGGCAGACCCGAGGAGTTTTATTGTGAGTCTTCTGTTGGGTAGGGATGAGGTGTGTAAAGACCCCCTCCTGAAATACTGCACCGGTTGCTATATGTGCACTTTTTTTTGCCCCTGGGAGATTAGGGTGCCCGAACTTGTAAGGGCAGCAAGGGAGAAGATCTTGGGGCCCCATCCCTTTGATCGGGCCTTTGAGAGTTCCTTAAAGCTCTTGGGACGGGCATATGAGCTGTATATGATCTTCAAGCTGCTTCCCCATCTATGCCAAGGGGGTTATATGAGGCTGTTGCCCAAATTCTTTGCCTTGTTTCATCTCCGCTCTCCTAAGAAGATTAAGGACAGGAGGGTGGTTAGGGGGATCTTAACCGAGGGGAACGGGTAATGACCTACTCATATTTTCCGGGTTGCAGCTTAAAGGGTACCGCCAAAGGGCTGGAAGAGGGGCTTGTTAAGATATTCAGTGCCCTTGGGGATAAATTGGTGGAGATCCCAGAGTGGAACTGCTGCGGGGCCTTTGAATTCGGTGCCAAGGAGAAGATCTTGGCCCTCTCCTCTGTCAATATAGAGAAGGGGAGGGGGATCTCGGAGGTCTTCTTGGTTCCTTGCCCTGCCTGCTTTAGGAATCTGAAGGAGGCAAAGGGAACAGCAGTCTCCATCCTTCACCCCTTAGAAGTACTCTCTCGTCCTCCTGTATGGGACAGGTTGAATACAAAGAGGGATCTAAAAGGGGTTCCCTTTACCCCCTATTATGGCTGCATCCTGTTGCGGCCTAAAGAATTTGCCCTGCAAGCGGATGAGCCTATGGAAGAGGTTATCCTCAGGTTGGGGGGCAAGATAGGGGCCTCGCAGGTTAAATCCCAGTGTTGCGGAGGAAATCTCTTTTTTAAAGAATTGGAGGTCGTTAAAAGGTTGGCCAATAAAGTGCTGGATGGTGCGGAGAGAAACGTCGTAACTTTTTGCCCCCTATGTTATCTCGTCTTGAGGACATTCTCCAACAGGGATGGACATAGGATATTCTACCTTACGGATCTTATCCTTTACGCCATGGGTGAGGAAGAGATAGAATTTTTTCTTTAGGGATATGCTGAAGTGAAAGTTCTTGTCATAGGAGGGGGTATTTCTGGCATCTCCGCCGCAAAGGTGCTGCTCGGACTAGGGGCACAGGTGATTTTGGTGGAGAAAGAGGAGGCCCCCGGAGGATTGATGTCCAAGATAGCGAACTGCCGGATTGGATTTCAGAGGTTTTTCTCCGAGATAGCGGGTCACGAAGACTTAAAGATTTTTGTCTCCTGTCATGTGAAGAAGGTAAGGAGTGAAGGTAACGGGTTTAATATTTTGCTTAGCAATGGAGAAAGACTCCACGTGGATAAGGTCATCATCGCCGCAGGAGCCCTCCCCTATAAACCCCAACCCTCCCTCTTTCCCAACTCTGCTAGGGTTATGACCAGTCTGGAGTTCGACAAGATCATTGACCAAAAAACCTCTGAAATACCCCCCGATATGAAAAAGATCTGCTTCATCCTCTGCGTGGGCTCAAGGGAGAAGGAGTTCCCTTTATGTTCAGGGGTGTGTTGTTCTTATGCCCTGAGGCAGATCAAGTGGCTCTTCCAGAGGGAAGAGGGTGTCTCCGTAACAGTCTTTTATAATGACCTGCGACTTGCTGGCCAGGAGTTTTACCTACAGGAGCTCTTTCGGCACAAGGGTGTGAAGTTTTTGCGTACTACCACACGGGCTATCACGCCTCTACAGAACAAGGTAAGGGTAAAATATTATACTGC
>QMLM01000246.1 GCA_003646745.1 Deltaproteobacteria bacterium
ATCCATAGTAGTAGCACCAAAGCCCTTTTTAAGGAATAACTCCTTAGCGCTGGCGAGGATGAGCTCCCGCCTCGCTAACCGCTCCCTCTCTCTCCTCTCCTCTGTACCCATTTCCCTAAAGATGACCAATAGTCATATAATGACCAATAGTCATTATAATGCTCTCTTTCCCTTTTGTCAATCTCTTATTGTCAAAATCTTGCTGGTTGAATTTCTTAATAGTAAGCCTCCTTCTTATATTATGAGGGGCCGACCGAGAGGTAGTCCTTGACATTTGTACATTTTATAGTATAATTTATAAAATTCTATCTTCGACTTCGCCACTAATAAGTGGGAATAGAAGAGAAGGGGGGGATTATCTATAAGGGAAAGTAATTAGGCCATCAAAAAGTCTTGATTTTTTCTCTTTATTGGTAAATAATTTTTACAAATTATTAAGAGAAGGGGTATTTCCATGATAGTTAAATGTGAGAGATGTGGGACAAGGTACAGGCTTGACGATTCCAAGATAGGCACCGGAGGAATCAAGGTCAGGTGCTCCAGGTGCCAGCATGTCTTTAAGGTATCCCACCCTCTTTTCTTGGACGAAAAGGATATCTTTGGCGAAAAGCAAGAAGGAGCCGGGGGACCATCTGTAAAAGAGTGGGAGGAAGGGTTCACTTTAAAACCTCCTCCTGAAGAAGTAAAAGCTGCTCCTCCTGCACCAGAAGAGGCTACTGCACCCACACCCTTTATTCCTTCTCCTACCCAAGAGGAAAAGGTCTCCCCAAAGGAAGCAGCGGCAGAGGAACCGAGCCTACAAGAAGAGATTTTCCCCTTTCGGGCCGCTGTATCAGAAGAGGCCCCTGTCAAGAAGGAGCGAAAAATATCGACTACTTTCCTTCTTTCCATGCTCCTGATTGTGGTGATCTTCGCCGCTTTCTACTACTGGACCCAAAGGGAGGCATCTATCTCCCTGTTTGAATCCATCTATGAGAGGATCTCCCACCTAATGGGTGAAAAGAAGGAGCAAAAACTCTTCCTCCTTTACCTGAGGGGAAATGAGCAAAAATTAAAGGGGGGGAAGGTCTTTGTCATCCAGGGAAAGTTGGCCAACCGCTCAGGGGAGACGAAAAAATATGTGAAGTTGAAAGGTCTTCTCTTTAATAAGGAGGGGAAGGTCGTTGCTCACAGCATAGGATATTGTGGTCGCGCCCTCACCAACAAGAAAATCAAAGAATTTACCTATGCCTCTTTGAAATCATCTTTCGGCTTTATTCCTCCGGCCAAAGCACCCCCCGTTCCCGCCAAAAGGAGTGTTCCCTTCACCATTATCTTCTTTTCGCCCCCTGCAGGGGCTACAGAATATAAAGTGGAAATAGCAGAGGCCCCACCTATCACGTAAGGACACCTTTCCACTGCCTGAGTACTTTAGGTGGGGGAAGTTCTATTTGCGTATACTGTAAAAGGCCTCTTTCCCAGGGAAAATCCCTTGATCTCCCAACTCTTCCTCTATCCGCAGCAACTGATTGTATTTGGCTACCCGATCGGTCCGAGATACAGAACCCGTCTTGATCTGGCCTGCGTTAACAGCCACGGCTATATCGGCAATGGTAGTGTCCTCAGTCTCGCCCGATCGATGGGAGATCACCGTCGTATATCCGGCTTTTTGGGCCATCTCTATGGCGGAAAAGGTCTCGGTGAGGGTCCCTATCTGATTCAGTTTGATAAGAATGGAGTTGGCCACACCTTCTTTTATCCCTTTGGCTAGGCGTCCAATATTGGTCACAAAGAGGTCATCACCAACGATTTGAACCCTTCCTCCCAGCCTTGCGGTCAGCTCTCGCCACCCCTCCCAATCGTCCTCAGCAAGGCCATCTTCTAGAGAGACAATGGGAAATTTCCCCACGAGATCCTCGTAAAAAGCCACCATTTCCAAGGATGTTCTCTCCTTTATCTGCTCTGCCTGCAAAATGTACCTGCCCTGGTGGAAAAACTCGCTGGCCGCAGGATCCAGGGCGATTGCTATCTCCTCTCCTGGTGTATAGCCAGCCTTTTCAATGGCCTCCAGTATCACCACCAATGCCTCCTCATTGGAGCGCAGATCAGGGGCAAAACCACCCTAATCACCCACTGCGGTACTGTACCCCTTTTGCTTTAAGATGGTCTTTAAATGATGGAAGACTTCCGCTCCCATCCTGAGGGCCTCTCGAAAAGAGGGGGCTCCCAAGGGGACGATCATAAATTCTTGCAAATCCACATTGTTGTCGGCATGTTTCCCACCATTTAGGATGTTCATCATGGGGACAGGCAGTTGATGGGCGTAGACTCCTCCCAGATAGCGGTATAAGGGGAGGGAGAGATAAGCTGCAGCTGCCTTGGCACAAGCCAGAGACACCCCCAGGATGGCATTGGCCCCCAAAGCAGATTTGTTGGGGGTACCGTCTAGGTCTATGAGGGTCTGATCGATGACCATCTGATCTAAGACATCCATGCCGATGAGCTCAGGGGCAATTCGCTCGTTTACATTGGCCGCCGCTCGCTGAACCCCTTTACCTAAATATCTATGTGCATCTCCATCCCTCAACTCTATGGCCTCGTGTTCTCCCGTAGAGGCCCCTGAGGGAATGGAGGCCCTGCCATCAAAACCACTCTCTAAGATTACATCAACCTCTATTGTAGGGTTACCTCGTGAATCCAGAATCTCCCTTGCCACAATATCTAGGATGGCAGACATGACTAACCTCCCTTTTCGTTAAAGTATTTACTCCCTATATACATATATTGAAGGCCAGAGAAACAGGTCAATAAAGTAGTCGCCCAGATGAGGTAGGTCAACAGAGCACTAATGGAAGGGACGTAGTGCGTAAGCAGGGCC
>QMLM01000247.1 GCA_003646745.1 Deltaproteobacteria bacterium
CCCCTCCGGAATGCCCCCCCCTACGTCAAAGATGACCTCCTTGAGGGTTGTCCCCATTGGAACCTCCACCAACCCGATCTGTTCCACCCGCCCCGCCAAGGCAAAAACCGCTGTACCTGTACTATTGGGGGTACCTATTTGGCTGAACCACTCCCCTCCCTGCTGTATGATGCGTGTAACCAGGGCAAAGGTCTTCACGTTGTCCACCACGGTCGGCTCCCCATGGAGGCCATATTCAGTGGGGTATGGAGGACGAGGCCTAGGCATCCCCCTTTGCCCTTCAATGGAGGCGATCATCGCAGTCTCCTCACCACACACAAATGCCCCAGCACCCTCTATGATCTCTATATCGAAGGCAAAACCAGAACCGAGGATGTCCTCACCCAAAAGACCATATTCTCTGGCCTGCGTCAACGCCTGCTTAAGGCGTTCCAGGACAAGTGGATATTCCATCCGTGTATATATGAAACCCTCATGAGCACCAATAGCATAGGCGGCAATGATCATTCCTTCTATCACCGAATGAGGGTCACTTTCCAAAACTACCCTATCCATAAAGGCCCCAGGATCACCCTCATCGGCATTGCAGATCATGTACCTCGTCCCATCCCTCATACTCCGGCAGAGATCCCACTTGCGGCCTGTTGGAAATCCTGCCCCTCCTCTGCCCCTGAGACCAGATTTGTCCACTTCATGGATTATCTCCTCTGGCGGCATCCCAAAGGCCTTCTTAAGCGAAAGGTACCCACCACGGGCAATGTAGTGATCTATGTCTTGTGGGTCTATGTAGCCGCAATTCCTCAATACCAACCTCTTCTCTGTCTCAAATCTAAGCATCTCAGGTATGTAGGGAGCACCATCATCGGTAAGATCCAAAATCCCCAGTGCAAACTCCAGACAAGGGTCGTCCCCCATAATGAACCCTTCGACCAGGCGCTTTACCTCCTGATAGGTCACATTTCGATAGCAAATAGGGGGTAAGCCCACTTCGGGCTTGCTGATGATAACCAATGGTTCTGCAAAGCACAATCCCATACAGCCCACCTCTGTTATCTGGCCCTCGATACCCTCCTTTGTCAACTTCTCGCGAAACTCCTTAAGGGTGTCCAACGCCCCTGCAGCCCTTCCGCATGTGGGCGTTCCTATACGTATATGGATAGGGGAAGCCTCCAAGGTCTCCCACTTCTCCTTGGCCTTTTGATAGATATCATCCCAATTATCCATCACTATTGAGCCTCTTCCGAAACCTCAGTGTCCTTGTCCCTCAGCGCTGCAAGGACTTCCGTTACTTTATAGGGGGTCATTTTGGGATAGATGACCCCATTTATCACCACCACAGGGGCCTTGGTGCAGCAGCCAATGCAGCCTACCCTCTCCAAGGAGTATTGACGGTCAGGGGTTACCCCGCCAACCTTCACCTCCAGCTCCCTTTCAAATCCGTCCAGGATGAGCTGTCCTCCCATAGTATGACAAGCGGTCCCCATACATACAACGATGTGGTACTTCCCGAGGGGGACAAAACGAAATTGGTTATAGAAGGTGGCCACCCCAAAGATCTCTGCCTCGGAGATCCCCACGTGTTGGGCCACCTTTTCCATCCCCTCTTCCGGAAGGTAGCCCAGCTTGTGTTGAACTGTTTGTAGAATGCGAATTAAATATCTACGTCTTGCAGGGAAGGAAGAAAGAACTTCCTTAAATACCTCATCCTCTTCATCTAGCATAAGACTTCGCCCACCGAAACTGCCGAGAAAGAAGATCTGATACGGCAGGTATCATTTCATTTCGCAACTCCAGCCGCCAGCTTTGCTGCCTTCACAGTATTGAACATCAGCATGGTGATGGTCATGGGCCCTACACCACCGGGTACGGGAGTAATGGCACTTGCCTTCTCCTTCACCTCCTCAAAGTCAACGTCCCCCACCAGTATCGCCTTTCCTTCAGGGGTCTTGCCGATGCGATTTACCCCGACATCGATCACCACTGCTCCATCCTTTACCATATCCGCCGTTATCGCCTTAGGACGTCCTGCAGCTACAATAAGGATGTCCGCCCTGCGGGTATGGAAGGCCATATCCTTAGTACGGGTGTGGCAAACCGTTACTGTGGCGTTGGCGTTGGGCACCTTCTGCATGAGGATGGCGGCAATGGGTTTACCGACGATATTGCTGCGTCCCACCACCACTACCTCTGACCCTTCGATTTGCACCCCGGAGCGGATCAGTAGTTGCCAGATCCCATGGGGAGTACAAGGAAGAAAATCGGGCTCTCCGATCAGCAACTTCCCCACGTTCACAGGATGGAAGGCATCTACATCCTTTTTGGGATCGATGGCATAGAGGACCTTTGTCTCATCGATGTGCTTGGGCAAGGGCAACTGAACCAAAATGCCATGGATCTTGGGGTCCTTATTGTACTTGTCTATGAGGGCAAGAAGAGCCTCCTCGGATATATCAACTGGCTGATTGTCCTGAATAGAATAGAATCCCAGCTCTTTAGAGGTCCGTTGCTTCGCCGTTACATAACTCACCGAGGCAGGATCTTCCCCCACCAAAATGGTGACCAACCCTGGCTCTATGCCGTGCTTTTCCTTAAGTTCCTCTACCTCTTTTTTTAACTCCTCTCGAATCTCTTTAGCTACCTCTGTCCCCTTTATGAGCCTTGCTGCCATATCTCCCCCCTCCTACTAAATCGCTTTATATTTTGCACGGAAGCCTTCCCTTTTCAGAGCAAAACTAGGAAAGTGCCTCCCTTCACAAACTTCAACTTAGGATATTTCCTCCCCTTTGTCAAGCCCTTCTTGAAATTAAATTAGTTTTCTCTTTGGAATAATTCTAAACAGCCTTAAAAAGAAAAAG
>QMLM01000248.1 GCA_003646745.1 Deltaproteobacteria bacterium
CACTCGGAGCGTTGCGATCTCTTTGTGGTAGTGGGGTCCAGTCTGGTGGTAACTCCTGCGGCCCATATGCCAGTGGTAGCCCTGAGGGCAGGGGCCAAACTGGTGATCATCAACCATGGCGATACCCCCCTTGATCAGCACGCCCACTTGCGTTTTCGCGAGAGCGCCGGGCTGGTCCTGCCCAAGGCCGTGGCGAAGTTAAAAGAGAAGATGAGGATAAAGGGGAACCAATAGATGATCTCATTCCTGTCCCCTCAAGAGGTCATTGAGAAGTTGTTCAACCATATGGTGGAAGGTTACGATCGGGACACCTATCCCGCTATCGATGTAGTCTATCAATTTTTCTTCTCAGTGGAAGGGGAAGTACTCCCCTATTTCATCGAGGTAAAGGAAGGTGAAGCGGCAGCCAAGAAGGGCAAACACCCAAAGCCGACAGTCACCATCTCAACACCTCTGAGGGTCTGGCTCGATATAGCCAACGGGAGCCTAAACCCTATTTGGGGACTTATTACCCGCCGATATACCTTAAAAGGAGGTATAAGGTATTTACGGTTAATGCCCAAATTGTTCAGGGTGGAGCGAGAAATATCTGAACTGACCCATATCCTGGAAGGGGAGGCAGATGAGGGTAAGACCGCTTGGAGGAAACCAGCCCGCATCCTCCTTCTTCAAGGCGCCCCCCGGGCGCAGGAGGGATTTACCGAATTTTACATAGACCCCTTTCTGAAAGGAATTTCCTCCACAGGGGCAGTGGTAGAAAAGGTCTATTTGGCTAAGCAAAAAATCAAGCCCTGTCGAGGTTGCTTTAGCTGCTGGACGGACACTCCAGGCAAGTGCGTCCAAAGGGATGATATGGAAGAACTGCTAAAGAGGCTCGAAGAAGCAGATCTGATCATCTATGCCTTCCCCCTCTACGCCGATTCCACTCCCGGCATATTAAAAAATGTCCTAGAGAGGCAGATACCGAGGGTATATCCCTACATGAAACCTTATAAAAACCTCACCCGTCATCCTCGAAGACATCTTAAAAGGCAATATATCTTTATATTCGCCATTTGTGGCTTTCCAGAAAAAAGGCATTTTGACCCGGTGCTGGAGATGTTCAGGGCCCATGCCAGAAACCTACATGCCCCCCTTATCGGGGCCATCTTGCGACCAGGGGCTATGGCGTTCTACCTCGACCCTACCCAGTACTTTAACCTCGTTCATGTCCACGATGCGCTAAAAGAGGCAGGCAGACAGTTAGTCGAAAGGGGAAGGGTCAATAAAAAGCTCCTGCGCACCATCTCCCGCACATATGGTCAAAAGGCAATCTGGCAAAAAAACGCTAACATTTTCTGGTATAATGAGCAGAGAAAGGATCAGAGGAGCTGATGCGCGAGATGGAACTCTTTCTCCAACCCACCGAGGCCATTGAGTGTGATAACCACCAAATACGAGATCTGGCCCACAGGACAGTTGAAGGTGCCCCAGATGTACACGAGAGGGCAAGACGCCTCTTTTACTTTGTCCGTGATACTATAAAATATAACCCCTACTCCCCCTTTTTTCTCATAGAGCACTACAAGGCCACCACCACCCTGCGTCGTGGCAGGGGATATTGCGTACAGAAATCGGTTCTGCTGATCGCCCTAGCGAGAGCGATAGGGATCCCATCTCGCTTGGTCTTCGCCGATATCCGCAACTATAAGGCCTCCCAGCAGCTAGTGGAGATGATGGGGACCAATCTCTTTGTCTTCCATGGGTATGTGGAGCTGTTCCTGGGGAACCGATGGGTGCAGGTGACTCCCTCTTTTGAAAAAGAATTATGCCAACAACACGGCTATCCCATAGTCGAGTTCGATGGCCGGCAAGATGCCATCTTTCCCCACCACGATGACGAAGGTCGAAAGTTCGTGGAATATGTACGTTACCACGGCACCTTCGCCGATGTCCCCCTAGATCTGATCCTGAGGGCATGGGATGAAGCCTATGGAAAAGATAAAGTGCGGGAGTGGAAGAAGGTCTTTCGCGAATAACTCTCTTAGGTTTTAGCGGTTCCCTTGGTCAGATAAGGGATAATAGACCCTAAAGGGGTTGACAAAGTTGAGGGGAGGAAATAAACTAGTTATAAGATCGCGGGGTGGAGCAGTCTGGTAG
The DNA here is from genome assembly GCA_003646745.1 of Deltaproteobacteria bacterium. Lineage (GTDB taxonomy): Bacteria > Desulfobacterota > B13-G15 > B13-G15 > RBG-16-54-18 > B11-G15. Next base: position 2,140 of record QMLM01000248.1, read on the forward strand.
CTCGTCGGGCTCATAACCCGAAGGTCGGTAGTTCAAATCTACCCCCCGCTACCAAGAACCTTAAGGGGTTAGCAATTTGCTAATCCCTTTCTTTTTATCCTCTTCTAACAAATTCTTTTTCCCCATTCCCTATTTCCTCTAAACTTAAGAATTATTCACGCTCAGGACCCTTTTTTGTAAAAGCTCGGGGTGATTTTTTCAGTGGCGTCAGTGAGATCACGGTCTACGATAGCGAGCAGATTCGCAATTTCCTGTGGACTAGTCGTATAGGGTCGCAGCAGCCGTTAGCCGCCCAGTCCTGCAAAGCTCATCTTTATTTCCTATGATGAAAAGCTTAGGCAGATTTGCCTCTGCGGTGATAAGATCCTTTTCGGCCCTGGTCAAATTGGACCATATTTGATGCTCCGCGACCTTAACCTTCTCGATCAATCCCTGACTCCTTCATCTCTCATACGTTCCCATCTGATACAGGCAAAAGGGAAAGGAAGATATCGACAGGAACGATAAGCAGATCATTCCTTCCACCTACCTCATCCCGACTGAGGAGGATGTAGTCCTTAATAGGGGCAGTCCTCCTCAGATTCCGCTCATCTACCTGGGCCTGATATTTAACTTCCACTGCCCGGTATCCCTTCGCAAGCCTTATCACGGCGTCCAACTCTCGCCCGGCCCTGTCGTAATAAGTCCAGAGGAATGTTCTCCCTTCACGCAGATAC
>QMLM01000249.1 GCA_003646745.1 Deltaproteobacteria bacterium
CTCATAGACTTGGATGTCCTTTTCTTTCTTTATCACCAGTTCGAAGACGCCATTGTCCGGCCCTACGAACAGATAGCGCTCTGTCTCCACGACCAGGGGTTTCCTTCCTCCTCCCACCCCTGGGTCCACAACCACCAAGTGGATGGTCCCCGGGGGGAAGTAGCGATAGGTTTGACCTAAGACTAAGGCAGCTTCCATTACGTCATGGGGGGAGATCCCGTGGGCTATATCTACGATGAGACATCGAGGGTTTATTCCCAAAATCACCCCCTTCATGGCCCCAATATATCCATCTTCCCAGCCGAAATCGGTGAGTAAGGTAATGATCTCTTTATTTACCATTCCCTTCTGCCCACATCCGCTTCAGGGTTTCCTTAAAGGGGGCCCTGATCACCCCCCTTTCCGTCACTATAGCGGTTACATATCGGTGTGGGGTGATGTCAAAGGCGGGGTTGCGGACTCCGATCCCCATTGGGGCGATTCTTTTCCCCCACGGGGCGATTACCTCCTCTTCACCCCTTTCCTCGATGGGGATCTCTTCTCCCCTATTTATGCTCTGATCGAAGGTGGAAAGTGGTGCGGCGACGTAAAAAGGTATATCGTTTTCCTTGGCCAACACTGCCAAGGTATAGGTTCCGATTTTATTGGCCACATCCCCATTGCAGGCGATCCTATCTGCCCCGACGATAATCAAATTTATCTCGCCTCTTTTCATAAGGTATCCTGCCATGTGGTCGGTAATGAGGGTTACGGGGATCCCTTCTCTTTTGAGCTCCCAAGCGGTGAGACGTGCTCCTTGTAGAAGGGGGCGGGTTTCCGTGGCAACTACCTTGATCCCCTTGCCCTGCTCCCAAGCGCGCCTGATAACCCCTAGAGCGGTGCCATATCCCCCGGTGGCTAAGGCCCCGGCATTGCAATGGGTCAAGATGGTATCTCCATCCCGAATAAGATCCTTTCCCGCCTCCCCTATCCTTTTGTTAATTTCTATGTCCTCCTCCAACATAGCGAGGGCCTCCGTGACCAAAAGTTCCTTGAGCGCCTCTACATTTGCCTCCTTGTTCGTTTCACATATCACCTTCATCCTTTGTAAGGCCCAATGGAGGTTGATGGCCGTGGGACGCGTTTGTTCAAGGGTATGGCAGATAGAGAGCAGTTCGCGGTAAAAGGAAGTGAAATCCCTTTTCTCTATCCCCAACGCCCCCAAGGCGGTGCCCATCGCCGCTGCGATCCCGATGGCTGGCGCACCCCTGATGGCTAGGGTCTTGATGGCCTCGGCCACCGCATATACATCTTTGCATTCTAGATAAACCTCCTCCTCCGGTAATCTCCTCTGGTCGAGGATGATGACTTTGTTCTCCTTCCACTCTATGGTCTTCGGTAACACTTTTTTAAGATATATTTTGGCTTAATCAGTTCTGTCTACCATAAGAGGTAAACGTTGTCAAACTAGCAGGAGAATTGATAACTGATATAAATTGTACAAAAAAATGTATGAACATATTAAGATGCTTTTTGGTGAAAGAACCGGCCAGGCGGAAGGTGCGAGAGGATTTGATTATATCTATAATCGTTCAATCTTGGTCATATCCTTTTGTGTTGCTAATTACGACCAAGCGTCTGTGTCCCACCCTGCCTCTTTTGATCTCATAGATTTGAAGAGTGGGATCCATCTTCAACCTCTCATAATGCCTCTGCCGCAAGACGCAAAAGACACGTCCAGAGGAACGCAGGAACTCTTTTAGCGCTTCCTCTTCCTCAAAACGCTTCATTCGATCACAGCCTGTATAGTAGTTGAAATCCGCCCCTTGAAGTCTATAAACTCCAAGTTGATCTCCCGGCTTCATAATCCTGACAATACTCTGGGAAAGGGGTCGAGCTGATTTATATCGGTTTATCTCTGGGAAGATGCGGAAGGTTCCGTAAAGACCGATGGTAAACATCATGAATACGACAACAAAGAAGGTGAGGGCCTTGCGATTAGATTGATAGCCGAGAAATGCAAAGATGCTTCCTCCCACTAGTATTGCAGCCGAGACTAAACCTATTTCTAAGGGTTTGGAGAGATAACGATGGCCAAATTTCATCACCATAAAGGGTGAAGCCACTCCGGTGATAAGGAGTATGGCGAGCAGGAGAAAAAGGGGCCAGGACAGCAGCCTCGGCCTTTCCTCTTTGCTGCTTAAATCGGCCCAGAATTTCCCCACCATGAGGGCAGCTGCTGGATATATGGGTAGGATATAAAGTTCCCTTTTTGCCTTGGCGAAAGAGAAAAAGAGAAAGATCAAGGAGAACCATAGAAGAAGAAAAATCGCCTCCTCCTTCTTTTCCTGCCTCAGGCCATAGACAATAGCTGAGGGGAAAAAGAGGGTCCAAGGCAGAAAGTCTGCCGGAAAGTTCAAGAAATAGTAATGAAAGGACCTAAGGTGGCCCGAGGTCTGAAAAAATGTAAGGGCTGTTTTTTTAAAAAGGAGGCCGAAGAGATAATCCCCCCCTCCCCTTGAATAGGCGAGGTAGAGCCAACCGCTGATGATAACTAAAAATGCGGCTATCCCCGGTAGATGAGCAGTATCCGCGAAGAACTTTAACTCCTTTCGCCAGAGGAAGTACACCCCAATGGCAAAAAACGGCACAATTAGGGCCGGTTGCAACTTTGTGAGGAAGCCAAGGGCCATCGCAGAATAGGCAATGAGATAGTAATATAGACGCCACTTCTTTTGCTGATATCCAACATAAAAGAAAAAGATGGCAAGGGTGGTGAAAAAAGTAAGGGTGATATCTATGTCTGCCCTCCTGGCAAGCCAGAAGAACTCCCCGCTTGTGGCAAGCACTAGGGCGGAAAAAAGGCCTGTCC
>QMLM01000250.1 GCA_003646745.1 Deltaproteobacteria bacterium
AGCAAATCCCCCCCTTTTTTCAGAAAAGAAACAGTAGGGACAATGACCAATCTCAAGGAGATAAAGGAGGTATCGATAACTGCCATATCCACCTTTTCTCTCACCTCCTCCCACTTTAGATGGCGGATGTTGCGCCGTTGGAGATTGATAACGCGGGGATCCTGCTGTAGCTTCCAGGCCAATTGTCCATATCCTACATCCACGGCATAAACCCGCCGGGCACCCCTTTGCAGTAGGCAGTCAGTAAATCCTCCCGTGGAGGCCCCTACATCCATGGCCACCTTTCCTCGGGGGTCAAGGCCGAAAAACTCCAAGGCCTTCTCCAGCTTTAGCCCTCCCCGGCTTACATAAGGCAGGAGATCTTGGATGATACGAATATCCGCCCCTGGACGGATCAAGGTACCTGCCTTATCCTCCTTGTATCCATCGACCAAAACCACTCCCGCCAGGATAAGGGACCTCGCTCTTGTTCTGCTTGGGACCAGCCCCCTCTCTACCAAAACTTTGTCAAGCCTTTCCCTTTTCACCTCTCAACAATATCCTCACCTCTTGGGCAATACCCTCAGGATCAAGGCGATACCTCTTCCTCAGTACGTCCTGAGGGCCATGCTCCACAAAGAGCGAAGGGATACCTACACGACGCACCTTTATCGGAGGTGACAAATCCCTTTCATGGAGAAATTCTAACACGGCACTGCCGAAGCCACCAGCTACCACATTCTCCTCCACCGTAATTAAAACTTCATGCCTGCTCACAAGAGACTCTATCAGCTCTTCGTCTAGGGGTACCACAAATCTAGAGTTGACCACCGTCACTCTTATCCCTTCTGCCTCTAAAATCTGTGCCGCCTTCAGGGAGGAATAGACGGTAGAGCCGATGGCCAAAATAAGGACATCTCTTCCCTCCCGCAGTATCTCTCCTTTGCCGACCTCTAACGGTTCAATATCTGCCTCCAGAGGTACTCCATATCCCTTGCCTCGCGGATAACGAAAAGCAATAGGACCTTTCTCATATCTTATGGCGGTCAACAACATCCGGCGAAGTTCATTCTCATCCTTAGGGGCCATCAGCACCATGTGGGGGATATGGCGTAAAAAGGACAGGTCAAAGAGACCGTGATGGGTGGGGCCATCTTCCCCCACTATGCCTCCTCTATCCATGGCAAAGACCACGGGGATCTCTTGCAAACACACATCATGGATGATCTGGTCATAGGCCCGTTGCAGAAAGGTGGAATAGATGGCCACCACAGGTCGCATCCCCTCCAGGGCCAAACCAGCGGCAAAGGTCACCCCGTGTTGTTCAGCGATCCCTATATCATAGAAACGTTCGGGGAACCTCCGGGAAAACTCCGTTAACCCCGTCCCTAAGGGCATGGCAGCCGTTATTGCTATTATCCTTTCATCCACCTCGGCCAATTCTACTAAGGTCTTGCCGAAGATCTCGGTATAAGTTGGGGGGGAGGGGTTATTGTAGATCTTGCCCGTCTCTTTCTCAAACCTGCCTACCCCATGAAACAAAGAGGGGTTTTCTTCTGCAGGGAGATACCCTTTCCCCTTTTTTGTAACCACATGCACCAAAATAGGTCCCTTCAACCTTCTGACGTTTCTAAAGGTCTCAATAAGATGATCGAGATGATGTCCCTGCAGGGGGCCAAAATATTTAAATCCAAGTTCCTCAAACAGGATACCCGGCACCATCAACCCCTTTAACGCCTCCTCTGCTTGTTTTACAAACTTAAAGACTGATTTACCGATGCCGGGGATCTCCTGTAGAAAGCCTTTAAGGTCTTCCCGAAAGCGGTTTATACGTTGCCCGGTCATAATCCTATTGAGATAGGAGGATATAGCCCCTACACTCCTGGAGATAGACATCTCGTTATCGTTCACCACCACAATCAAGTCCCTTCCCTGTTCCCCTGCACAATTAAGGGCCTCAAAGGCCATGCCCGACGTCAACCCCCCATCTCCGATGATGGCTACCACCTTGAAATCCTCCCCTCGCAGGTCTCTAGCCTCTGCAATCCCTAAGGCAGCAGATATAGATGTACCGCTGTGACCAGTGCCAAAGGGGTCGTATATGCTCTCCTTTCTTTTTGGGAAACCACTTATACCTCCATGCTGCCTCAACGTTTTGAACCTCTTCCTCCTGCCGGTGAGCAATTTGTGGGCATAGGCCTGGTGACCTACATCCCAGATTAACTTATCCTTCGGTGTATCGAAGACATAGTGCAGCGCGAGGGTCAGCTCCACCACCCCCAGACTCGGAGCTAGGTGGCCTCCCACGCGAGAACACACGGAGATGATTTCCTCCCTGATCTCATGGGCCAAAAGGGGGAGGTCATCTTTTCTCAATCTCCTCAAGTCCTCAGGCGAATGAATGTCATCGAGAATACCCATCTCCTTTCGTCGCTAGGACCTCCTGGTAAGGATAAAGCGGGCGATGCCCCTCAATGGATCTGCCTTCTTATCGAATATATTCAAGGCACTAAGACCCTTATCGACAAGTTCCTCGGCCTTGGCCTTGGAGGCTTCCAACCCTATAAAGGCAGGATAGGTGATCTTCCCCCTCTGCCGGTCCCCTCCTACTTTTTTGCCCAAATCTGCCTCATTTCCCTCTACATCAAGTACGTCATCTATAATCTGAAAGGCCAGACCGATACCTTCCCCATATTTAGTGAGGGCAGCCATCTCTTGTTCACCACTTCCCCCCAGCCAACCCCCTGCTCTGACAGAGGCAATGATGAGGGCCGCCGTCTTGTGTAAATGGATCCACTGCAAGGTGGCAAAATCCACCTCCTTCCCCTCTGATTCTACATCGACCACTTGCCCCCCTACCATTCCCTGAACC
>QMLM01000251.1 GCA_003646745.1 Deltaproteobacteria bacterium
ATATAAGAGTATAGGCAGGAGTCTTCCCAGGACGGATGCCTTGGCCAAGGTGACGGGTGAGGCCCTTTATACCGCTGATCTGAAGCTTCCCAGGATGCTTTGTGCCAAGGTGCTGCGAAGTCCTTATCCTCACGCCAAGATCCTGCACATAGATACCAGCAGGGCCCTGAAATTACCAGGGGTTAAGGCGGTGGTCACAGGGTTTGACGGCTATGGGGTAAAGTGGGGGGTCTTCAAGTATACTCAGGACCATGGGATGCTCCCTACGGATAAGGTTCGCTATATAGGGGAGGATGTAGCGGCGGTGGCGGCGGTGGATGAGGAGACGGCTATGGAGGCCTTGGAGTTGATAAGGGTGGAGTACGAACCCCTTCCTGCGGTCTTTGACCCTGAGGAGGCGATGTCAGAGGGTGCTCCCCTTATCCACAATCAATATCCCAATAACATAAACATCCATGTCCATATAGAGGTAGGGGATGTAGAGAAGGCCTTAAAGGGGGCCTATTTGGTGAGGGAGGATACCTTCAGGGCTGCGGGGGAGGCCTATGCGATGATGGAACCTTACGCCGTCCTCGCCCACTATCATAACGGTTATCTGGACATGTGGATGCCTAATGCTGGCCCGCATGTGAGGGCCAAGGCCCTTTCTAATCTCCTGAAGATCCCCCTCAATCGAGTGAGGGTGAGGCGTGTTCATATAGGAGGTGCCTTTGGGGGCAGGTCGGAGGTTCAGCCAGCCGATTTTGCTACTGCCCTGCTGTCCATCAAGACGGAAAGGCCGGTAAAATTGGTTTTGAGCAGAGAGGAGAACGCCATCGCCACTCGACAAGTTCATGACATGATAGCCACTATCAAGACGGCAGCGGACAGGGATGGCAAGATCGTGGCTAAGGTCTTCAAGGTGATATATGATGGGGGCGCCTACAGTTCTACAGGTCCCATAGCCACATCTATTCCCTATTATGTCTATGAGGAGACCTATCGTTTCCCCAATGTGAGGTATGATGGCTACAGGGTATTCACCAATAAAGGGATCAGGGGAATGTACGGCTGTCATGGGAGGGCCTTTTTGGCGGGCAATGAACAGCAACTGGATATGATCGCTGAGGAATTGGGGATAGATCCAGTAGAGATCAGGTTGAGGAATGGAATTGGGCAGGGGGAGGAGACGGCTACCCGCTCCAAGATCATAAGTTGTGGTCTCCAAGAGACGATAAAGGAGGCTGCCCAGCGGTCAAAATGGCATAGCAAACGCAAGGGAATGCCTCGGGGGAGAGGTATAGGTATGGGATGTGTAGCCATCATGTGCGGTTTCCCCATGGGGTTTCGTTCAGGATCATCCTGTTATGTGAAGATAAACGATGATGGACAGGTTACCATCGTTACAGGGGTGGTGGACAACGGCCAGGGGAACGAGTCGATGATGGTCCAAATCGCATCGGAGGTCCTGGGGGTTCCTATGGAGGATATCAATCTCGTGAACGCTGACACCGAGGTCACCAACCTGGACCCTGGTGCTTACTCCCAGGCAGCGGCTTTCGTGAGTGGTAATGCGGTAAAGAGGGCCTGTGAGGAGGCGAAAAGCAAGATCCTCTCCCTCGCCTCGGACAAGCTGGGGGTGGCGGCAGAGGATTTGGACTTAAAAGACAGGATGGTGATCTCCAAAAGCGATCCTCAGAAGCAAATCCCTCTGAGGTGGGTTGTGAGGGAGGCCTTCTTCATGGGATCGCCCATTGTGGGCACGGGGGCATACATGCCCAAGATAGACTTTCAGAGGGAATGGGTGAAGAATCCTTATGGTCAGATGGCGGGGACTTTCTCCTTTGGAACATCGGTGGCAGAGGTGGAGATAGATCAAGAGACGGGGCAGGTGAGAATACCGCACTTTGTGGCAGCGCACGATTGCGGGAATCCGATAAACCCTATGGCGGTAGAGGGGCAATTGGAGGGATCGATCCAACAGGCAGGGGTCGCTACGGTGATGGAGGAGAACCGATGGGATGGAGGGCTTCTGCTCAATCCCGACCTTTTGGAATATAAGGTCCCCTTGGCCTGCGATATGCCTGAGATAGAGACGGTGATAGTTCGTTCTTATGATCCCGAGGGACCCTTTGGGGCAAAGGAAGGGGGATTGACCATCAGGATGAATGCCCATAGTGCGGTGGCCTGCGCAGTATGTAATGCCTTGGGTGTCCCAGTTAAAGAGCTGCCCCTGACCCCTGACAGGGTACTGAAGGTGATAGAGGAGGTGAAAGGGAAATGATCCTTCCTCCACTGCAGTATCGGAGGGCTCGAGATCTCAAAGAGGTGTGGGAGCTCTACGAGCTTTATGATGGAGAGGTTTTGTTTCTGGCAGGAGGGACGGATTTGCTCCCTCGCTTGAAGCTGAGATTGGAGAGGCCGAAGGCGGTGATAGATCTGAAGGAGATAGGGGAACTACAAGAGGTATCTGAGGATGAGAAGTTCTTAAGGATAGGAAGTCTTATAAACCTCTTTGATCTGAGGGGGGATGAACGAGTAAAATCACTCTTTCCTGCCCTCCTTCAGTCCTTAGAGGCCACCTCCTGTGAGACGTTACAGATGAGAGGGACAATAGGAGGGAACCTTCTTCAGGATACCAGGTGCCTCTTTTACAATCAATCCGAGTTCTGGAGGAGGGCCAAAGGGTTCTGCCTCAAGATGGGGGGACAGATATGTAATGCCACGGGAGGAAAGGAGTGTTTCTCCAATTACTGTAGCGACAATGCCCCTGCCCTTGTCAGCCTCTCCGCTGAGGTGAGGTTTTTGTCTCCCCAAGGGGAAAGACAGATCCCCTTGGAGAAACTCTACACGGGGGA
>QMLM01000252.1 GCA_003646745.1 Deltaproteobacteria bacterium
ATCAAATCCTTATAGGAGGTGGTGAGATGGTAGAAAAGGGAAAGACACCTATGTTAGATGAGTTGGAAAGGGGCCCCTGGCCAAGCTTTGTAAGAGAGATTAAAAGGGCAGGGAGGAAAAAGGAAGCGCCCAATGATCTTTTGAAGCAATTGGAGCTTTCCTACAAGGATAAGGTAACACATTGGAAACACGGTGGTGTTGTCGGTGTGAGGGGTTATGGGGGTGGAGTGATTGGAAGATATTCTGATTCACCCGAGGAATTTCCTAATATAGCTGCTTTTCACACCTTTAGGGTAAATCAACCAAGTGGGTGGTTTTATACCACAAAAGCACTAAGACAGATTTGTGATATATGGGAAAGGTTTGGAAGTGGTCTTACCAACTTCCATGGTTCCACAGGTGACCTTATACTTTTGGGGGCCCCTTCAGAGAATATACAACCTTGTTTTGACGCCCTAACTGAGGAAGCAGGGTTTGATTTGGGGGGATCGGCATCGGTTTTAAGGACACCAAGTGCTTGCGTGGGACCTGCCAGATGTGAATATGCTTGTATAGATACCCTTGATCTATGTAATGATATCACCCATACCTTTCAGGACTACATACACCGACCTCACTGGGGATATAAATTTAAGATTAAGATTTCGGGCTGTCCCAATGACTGTGTTGCAGCTATAGCGAGGGCCGATTTGCCTATAGTTGGGACTTGGCGGGGTGCACTGAGGATAGATCAAGATGCGGTTAGGGAATATGTGAACAATGGGTTTGATATTGAGAACGAGGTCGTCCGCCAATGTCCTACGGAGGCTCTAGAATGGGATGCCAATTTGAAGGAGCTCCGTCTCCGCGCAGAGGAATGCGTCAGATGCATGCATTGTATAAATATGATGCCTAAGGCACTGAGACCAGGGGTTGAAAAAGGTGCTACCATCCTAATTGGGGGTAAGGCACCCTTGGTCAAAGGTGCCCGTCTTGGCTGGGTGTTGATTCCCTTTATGAAGCTGGAGCCACCGTATACGGAACTTAAGGATCTGTTAGAGAGAATATGGGACTGGTGGGATGAACACGCTATGACTAGGGAGAGGGTTGCTGAGCTTATTGAAAGGCTAGGAATGGCGAAATTCCTCAAGGCTATTGGTATAGAGCCCTGTCCTGAGATGGTGTGGCAACCCAGGACCAATGCCTTCATTTTTTAATTAATTAAAGAAATAAAAATTGAAAAGAGAAAGGAGAAGTAAGAGATGGCTACTGATATTGGACCTCCCGATTTTAGGGCGATGCTTCCCGAAGTAATAAAGAAAAATTACGGCAAGTGGAAGTATCACGAAATCCTTAGACCTGGTGTTTTAAAGCATGTATCTGAGGATGGGGATATACTTTACACTATAAGAGTGGGTTCGCCTAGGTTATTGGCTATTGATACTGTGCGTGATATCTGCGACATAGCTGATAAGTTCTGTAATGGACACCTCCGATTTACGAGCCGACATAACATAGAGTTTATGGTTACCGACGAGAGTAAAGTTGAACCCCTAATTCAGGAAATAAGGAATAAACTGGGGTTCCCTGTAGGTGGTACTGGAAGATGCATATCCAACATCGTCCACACTCAGGGTTGGATACATTGTCATACCCCTGCTACGGATGCCTCCGGAGTGGTAAAGGCTATAATGGATGAGCTTTATGAGTATTTTGTAGAGGAAAAGTTGCCAGCAAAGCTTAGAATTTCGGAGGCCTGCTGTGGCAATATGTGTGGTGCTATTCACTGTTCAGATATAGGTATTGTTGGAATGCATACCAGACCGCCTTCAAGGATAGATGATGAGAATTTTCTAACCTGGTGTGAGATTCCTACCACCTTGGCTAGTTGCCCTACCGCCGCTATAAGACGCCACACCACAGAAGATGGGAAAAAGACCGTTAGGATTATTGAAGAAAGATGCATGTATTGTGGCAACTGTTATACTGTATGCGCCGCTATGCCAATAGCTCACCCTGAGGGAGATGGCGTCGCTATCTTTGTGGGTGGTAAGGTATCCAATGCCAAGACCCCCCCTAAGTTTCCCAGATTGGCTAGCCCTTGGATTCCCAACAATCCGCCGAGATGGCCTGAGGTTGTCAGCGCTGTGAAGAATATCGTTGAAGTGTACGCCAAACATGCTCGAAAAGGAGAGAGATTGGGTGACTGGATAGACAGAGTGGGTTGGCCGACCTTCTTCCGATTGACAGGGATACCATTCACTGAGAAGCATATAGATGACTTCACCGGAGCTTTGGCGACTTATAGGACGTCAACACATTTAAAGCTTTAAGGAGGTGATGATATTGGGAGAAGTTGGTGAGGAGCTTGAGCAAAAGATACTAGATTACCTTTCGACGGTAACGAGGGTAAAAGCACGGCAGGTTCATAAAGCGATCAAAGAGGACAAGAAGCTGGTTGATAAGGCATTAGCTAATCTAGCTAACAAGGACAAAATTGAATACCTTTACTTGGAAACGTCGTATGTAAAACTGAAAGGTAAAGACATACCCGATGCAGGGAAGCCGGTAAAAGAGTAGTTCTGAAGCTGATATGGATAGACATATACCTCTCGTTGCAATTTCTGCATGTCAAGGTCATCTGGGGAAGACAACTGTCAGTATAGGGTTATGTGCTGCCTATACCCAACGCGGTCTGGTGGTACAACCCTTTAAGAAGGGTCCTGACTACATAGATCCTTCATGGCTTACAGCAGCAGCTAATCGGGCGTGTCGTAATCTAGATGCCTATCAGATGCCCGAGGAAGCCATCTTGTTTTCCTTTCAACGCGCCTGTGAGGGAGCGGATTTAGCC
>QMLM01000253.1 GCA_003646745.1 Deltaproteobacteria bacterium
CCACATATAATGGTCGCATTGGCACCAATGGTGGCTCCTTTTTTAACCAGTGTTGGACGAAACTCGTGTTTTCTCTCTATGAAGGCCCGAGGATTGTAGACATTGGTAAAGACACAGGAAGGACCACAAAAAACCCCATCTTCTAGGGTCACCCCCTTGTAGACCGACACATTGTTCTGGATCTTGCACCTGTTACCAATAGTCACCTCAGGACCTATCATCACGTTCTGCCCGATTATGCAGTCCTCACCTATTTTGGAGCCCTTCAGGACATGGCTGAAGTGCCATATCTTTGTACCCCTTCCTATCTGGGTCTCTTCGTCGACAAAGGCACTCTCATGAGCAAAAAAATCTTCTTCTGCTTTTCCCTTAGCAAGTTCCAACTTCTTACCGGATGCCAAGGATCTCTCTGCCTCTTCCAAAACCTTAAGCACCCTGAGACCTTCCTCACCATCGGTCTTCGGTCTCCTTCTCTCTAGGACACACCCCACAAAGTGCCTTAACTCCTCTTGAAGGGGTTCTTTGCGCTCAATCTCCACTGGGAGATAATCGGCCCGGTGGGCCACGGGTATTTTCCCCTCTTGCCACTCAATTTTATGAGGATAGATGAAAAGCTTCTCATCACTTACATCGTCAAAGACCGCCATCGCCTTGGAACCTACGACAATGAGCTTCTGCTCTTTGAAGGGATGAAGCCAACTCACGAATATATGGGCCTTTACCTGATTGCTGAACTTCAGAGTCGTGAGGGTTACATCGTATATCCCATTGTTTACATAATCACCCCCAAAAGCGCTGATCCTTATCGGCTCCTCCTCCAAAAGGCCCAAAATCACCGAAATATCATGGGGGGCAAAGCTCCAAAGGATATTCTCCTCGGTCCTGAGTTTGCCGATATTTAACCTGTTGGAATAGATATACTGGATCTTACCCAGCTTGCCTTCTTTGACCAGCTCTTTAAGCTTTATCACTGCCGGATGATATTGCAGGATATGGCCAACCATCAAGACTCTATCCATATTTTTGGCGAGTCCCACCAGTTCTTCCCCTTCTTTTGCAGTCAAGGCCAGGGGCTTTTCCACAAAGACATCTCTGCCCGCCTCCAGGGCAGCCTTTGCCAGCTCATAATGGGTAGTAGCAGGGGTGGCTATGGCCACCGCCCTTATCTCCTTATCCGCAACCATATCCTCAAAAGACGTGGTGGATTTTACCCCCCCATAGTCACGGCTGTATCTCTGCAAGAGATTTAAATTTTTTTCACAAATAGTATGCAAAACACCCAAACCATGCAGATTTCTCAGGATGTTCTTGCCCCAATAACCTGCACCCACTAATCCCACGAACGGCTTTACGCCTTCCATACCTTCCCCCTCCTGCGCCCTTTTAACAGAAGGGCATTCCTCGTGTCTATAATGATGTTTGCCTTTTCCAATATTAAATCATAATCGTAGCAAGAATGATTGGTTGTGATAATCACAGCATCGTAGGAGGCCAAACTTTGAGGGGTGAGCTCCACTGAGCTTTTGCTGAATTTGTACCTTCTGGTGGCCGGCAACTCCGGAATATAGGGATCATTATAGTCCACTTGGGCACCCTCGTCCATCAGCAACCCCATAATCTTCAAGGCAGGACTCTCCCTTACATCGTCCACATCTGGCTTGTAGGCCATCCCAAGAAGCAAAATTCTTGCCCCTTTGATGGACTTATGATCCTCATTTAAGGCCCTGATAGTCTTTTGCACTACAAAATAAGGCATAAATGTGTTTACCTCACCGGCCAACTCGATAAACCTCGTGTGTACCTCGCTCTCTCTTGCCTTCCAGGTGAGGTAGAAGGGATCGATGGGGATGCAGTGTCCCCCCAACCCGGGCCCCGGATAGAAGGCCTGAAAACCAAAAGGCTTGGTCTTGGCCGCCTCTATGACTTCCCACACATCGATCCCCATGCGGTCAAAAACCATCTTTAGCTCATTGACCAAGGCGATATTCACTGCTCGATAAATATTTTCAAGCAGCTTTGTGGCCTCAGCCACCCTGGGGGATGACACGGGCACCGTCCTAGTGATTATTTGATCATAGAGGGCTTTGGTCAACTCAAGACAACGTTCTGTCACCCCACTTACCACCTTGGGTATCTCTGGGGTGCTAAAATGGGTGTTGCCTGGATCTTCCCTCTCAGGGGAGTAGCCCAAATAGAAATCCCTTCCTACCTTGAGACCCGTCTTTGTCAAAACGGGAAGTACCTCTTCCTCCGTAGTCCCAGGATAGGTAGTACTTTCCAGCACGATAAGCTGCCCCTTGCGAAGGGCAGCGGCTATGGCCTCAGCTGTTCCCAAGACATAAGACAGATCCGGCTCATGATGTCTGCCCAAGGGAGTGGGGACACAGATAAGGATGGCATCCGCCTCTCGCAGGCGAGAAAAATCCGCTGTAGCCTCCATCTGGCCGTCATGGGTGAACCTCTTTATAAATTCAGCAGGGATATGTTTGATATAACTTTCTCCTGCATTGACCATGCGGACCTTTTGCGCATCGGTATCAAACCCCAATACCCTAAAATCCTTGTTGAGGAATTCCCGGACAAGAGGCAAACCGACATATCCGAGCCCGATTATGCCAACCAGTGCTTCTTTGGAGATTATCTTTTCCTTTAAATCCACCCTACCTCCTTGTCATTGAGGCCTATAAAGTTCTTTTATACCCTTTTGAGCTTTTTCCCCATATATGCTTATCTATAGATTCTCCTATAATCCAATAAGTCTTTTCACCTCTATGAGTACAAAAGACGCATCTTTAAAGGCCTGCTCTGCATCTTCTGCGCTATAGTCC
>QMLM01000254.1 GCA_003646745.1 Deltaproteobacteria bacterium
CACCTGTAATAAATAAAACAGTTTTTATCCTAACTATCTTAGCCACCAGCATAGGAATTATAAGGGTAGGACTAAGCCAAAAGAAAGCCACTCCTATATCTTTCTTCCCTTTAAACAATCCTATTGCAATTCTTAGTTGCATTTTAACATAGTTCGCCACTCTCGGCACCGGTGACCGATACTTATTATGATAAATAAAATTATAACATCTAGCCTTAGGAGTAGTGAGAACATCCTCAGGCAGATTACCAGATATAATAATTACCTCCGATACTATTGAGAAAATCAATCTCAAAAACTTCCTGATCAACACCTCACTTACCTTGTTATAAGGTGTCATAGGATTGGCAATGATCCCAATTTTACAATCCGATACTCCGTGACTCTTTCGCAGTTTCCCTTTCACAGAGAAAACCTCTAAAGATTAAAGACGTACATCTTATCTCATCCGATACTTCGATAAATTCATACAAATCAATAATAGACCCACCTGAAACCAAAAATTGATCAGGGTAAACACGCTAATTGACATCATTGAAGCTAACATACCTACAAAACTTGAGAAAATGCCAGAAAAATAATAATAAAATACATCCCTATTCGGAATCCTGCGGAGAAAATATAAGCTCTTTCTCACAAGAAGAATTAATAAAGACAGAAAACACAAACCGACAAAAAGACCATTCTCAGCAAAGAGTTCAATATAAGTATTATGAATTTGCATTTCTCTACCTATTTGCATGAAAACCCTTTCTCTTACCAATCCCTGGCCAATCCCCCAAAATGGATTTAGAATAAAAACCCTAATGCCAGCCAACCATAGTGCAACCCTACTTTCCTCAAAACTCATTCTCTTTTCAAAAAGCAACTGGCGCAACAATCCTATCACATCAGCAACAAAACTATGAAAAAGCGCTACTGAACAAGCAATCAATGATAAAATCATCAAGACTTTAACAGCAAGAGATATTGATTTTTTAGGGAATATTAACAAACCAAGAACAAATAATAAAACCATGAAACCCACATACCCACCTCTAGATAGAGTTAATAATAAATTTATTAATAACAATATAACTACTATTAATAAAAACCCCTTTCTTCTTAGAAAAGGGGGCTTTGGATCACACGAAGTAGGTACAAAATAACTTGAAATACTCAAACCTAATAAAGGCAACAAACTGAACGCATATGCATTTGGATCTTTAAATAAACCACATAGCCTACCCATAGTGTAGTAAGGAGCTACATACACACCCGTCACAGAAGGATCAAACATTGGAGTATACGCTGGAAAAATCAGATAAAAGAGATACATTAATATACCTGCTAACGAAACGAGAAAAGCTGTAAATATAAAAGCATCTACACATAAAAGGAAATCCGATATGTTAACAGTTTCTTTCAGATAAACATAGACCGCAACAAGTCCCAATACGATAAGCATATAATGCCGAACAGACTTTAAGGGATATCCATTATAGGATATAGAAATTAGCATAAAAAACATCACAAAAACAACTAATATGAATGCGACCTTATCCACAGATACTCTTCTCTCCCTTACCCTTATCCCTAAGGTTATAGTTAGAAAGTGATATACAACTAAAAGAACAGAAACTACTATATAAGGTTTTAGCGAGAAACCCACATCAAGGTAATATCTATGAACTGGCAAGGTTAAGACTACCAAATTTATAAATCCAAATCTTCGCAGCACACAAATTAGAAGGATAAATCCAACTATTAAGCATATAGTAATTTCACAACTAGTCATTTAAGCCCCTTCGCTTCCTGAGTACACTATTTTCACAATCCGAAATCATGCCACCTTCATAGAAAATTTACAGTGAGATAGCCCTGATTGGCTGGACCGCTATAGAGACATGTCAAGCTTCCTATCTTTGTTTTCATTATCTCATCAGGCTGTATCAAGTAAAGCCTCCCATCCCTTCTGATAAACTCCATCTGATGTCCTGTAGTGTATGGTCTCCCACATTTTGGACAACATGCACTCATTTTTGTAAACATCAATGGGTGATTTATATCCCAATACCTGATGAGGCATCTGAGTGTTGTAATACCTGATCCACCTGCCAACCATTCTCCCGCCTATAAAATAAAAATCTTTCCCCTCACGCTCCAACACCTTACTCCCCACATATTATTTGTTCTTAGTTGCATGGTTCCCCTGTACTGTCCCCCCCTTCAAGCCACTAACTTGAGTTTTTGAACCCTATATTGCACAGGGCTCAGATACCCCAGTGACTGGTGGGGCCGTCCTTCGTTGTACCACTTGATCCAACCTTTCACCGCTCTCCTTGCTTCTTCAAAGTTTCTGAATACCCTCTGCCATACACACTCCTCCTTCAAACTCCTGAAAAATCTCTCTATTACTCCACTCTGCTCAGGTGTGTAGGGTGTAACAAATTCTTGCTTCAACCCACAGAACCTACAAGCGGCCCTGAATCTCTTGCTCAAGAACACCAGACCATTATTGCTTCTGATGACGGGACCTTCTTTACCCATCTTCAAGGTTCCAAACCTCCTAATGCAGGCTACTTCCAGCGCTCTATCTGCTTCCCTGAGTCTGCACCTCAAAGCGAATTCCCACCCTATGAGCTCCCGGTCGTGGCAGTCTATCACCGCTACCAAATGGGCCCACCCGTCTTTGCCACAGTATACATGGGTCATGTCTATGGCCCACCTCTGGTTGGACCTGTTGGCTATGCTTCTCTTACCTTTCACTCGAGGCCTAGGCGTAACCTTCCTCTGGTACACCATCCACCCCTTCAGCTTCATGATCCAATACACCTTCTTGAGGTTTA
>QMLM01000255.1 GCA_003646745.1 Deltaproteobacteria bacterium
GATGTGAGAATAGCCTTCCTGATCTAATAATTCCCGAATGGCCTTCACTCTGCCGTCCATCATATCAGATGGATCCGGCCAACAGCGACGAGGCCCTCCGGGAGGTAACTTTAGATCTGGAAGAAGGAGCCGACATTGTCATGGTCAAGCCCGCTCTTGCCTATCTGGACATCATTCACCGGGTCAAAATGGAGTTTGGTGTGCCAGTAGCGGCCTACAATGTAAGCGGTGAATATGCCATGATAAAGGGCGCAGCCCAACTCGGCTGGATAGATGAAGAGGGGGTGATGAAGGAGCTGCTGCTCTCCATAAAGAGGGCGGGAGCAGATATTATTCTGACCTATTTCGCCAAGGAAATGGCGAAAATCTTGGAAAAATAGGTACGAAATTTGCTATTTAAAGATCAGTGATGAAGTCCGAAAAGAAGAGGATCTTGAGATCGGAATTGAGAATGATCGCTTGGGAGGTAACCAGGAGTTGCAACCTCAATTGTCTCCACTGCCGAGCGGCTGCCGAGATGGGTCCATATGAAGGCGAGCTCACCACCCAAGAGTGTCTGCAATTTATAGAAGAGGTTGCCGCCTTTAGCAACCCGGTCTTGATCCTCACCGGTGGGGAACCCCTGTTACGGGAGGACATATTCGAGATCGCCACCTATGGCAGCCGTAAGGGGCTGCGAGCAGTAATGGCCGTTAATGGTACCCTCTTGGACGCCGAAAAGGCGGCTGCGGCCAAACGAGCTGACATTCAGAGGGTAAGCATAAGCCTGGATGGTGCCTCGGCTGAAAGCCATGACCGATTTCGTGGGGTAACCGGGGCCTTTGCAGGGGCCATAGAGGGAATAAGATATCTTAAGGAGGTGGGGTTGGACTTTCAAATCAATACAACCGTGACTAAGAGAAGCCTGGCAGAGATAGAGGATATCTTAAAGCTGGCCATCCGTTTGGGGGCCGTGGCCCATCATATATTCCTGCTGGTCCCCACGGGCAGGGGGAAGGAATTGGCCGGCGAGGAAATTACCCCAGAAGACTATGAGCGAACCTTGCTGTGGTTCTACGAGCAAAGCGACAGGGTCCCCTTACAGCTTAAGGCCACCTGTGCCCCCCAATATTATCGCATCGTCCATCAACATGGGGGTATGAAGGCTCAGAGAGGGCATGGTTTAGATGCCTTTACCCGGGGTTGCCTTGGAGGGATATCCTTTTGTTTCCTCTCCCATAGGGGTGACGTCCAGCCTTGTGGGTATTTGGAGATCATCGCCGGAAACATAAGGGAAAGACCATTCAAGAAAATTTGGCAGGAGGCGGATGTATTTAGGAAATTGAGGGACGTAAACAGCCTGAAGGGGAAATGCGGCAGGTGCGAATATAGGGTGGTATGTGGCGGTTGCAGGGCAAGGGCCTTTTCCATTACCGGTGACTATCTAGAAGAAGAACCCTTTTGTCCATATGAACCAAGCAGTGAAGATACACGTATCCGGGGCATAAGAAATGGGTAAAAAATTGCCGAAGTCCCTAGGTACGGTAAGGGTTCCCGAACAGTTCCAACAGGTCTTTATCAAGGCCCAGGAATATGTCAGCCGATATTTCCAAAACTATAAAGATAATCCCAAACACGGTACTATAGAGATCTCCGGCGAACGATATATTTTGGTCCGAGCGGCATCTATGTCGATGGAATTCTTTGATCTTGTAATATCCCTTTATAAAAATAGGGGAGAAAAAGAGGCGGTGAATGTGGCCATGGGGCTCTTATTTGATATATCCCATGCCGTCGGAAAGGCCGATGCCAAGGCATTTCATTCAAAGATGAAGGTCTTCGACCCCATAGAGAAGCTTTCGGCCGGCCCTGTCCATTTCGCCTATTCAGGTTGGGCATTTGTAGATATATTGCCTGGGTCCAATCCGACACCGGATGAAAACTATTACTTAATCTATGACCATCCTTCTTCCTTTGAAGCGGACGCATGGCTTAGACATAGCAGAAGGGCAAAGTTTCCAGTATGTATCATGAATGCTGGATATTCATCAGGATGGTGCGAGGAGAGCTTTGGCATCCCCTTGGTGGCGGTCGAGATTGAGTGTCGCGCTAGAGGAGACAAGCACTGCCGCTTCATAATGGCCACCCCCGCCAAGATAGAAGAGTATATCACTAAATACAGCGTAAAATTTCATCCGATACGCGAAAAGGCGGAAGGTCTCCTTATTCCGGAATTCTTCCAACGAAAGCGGATAGAGGAAGAGCTTAAAAAAGCCCAGCAAGAATTAGAGGAACGCGTCAAGGAACGTACGGCGGAACTATCAAAGATCAATTTGCAGTTGAAAAGGGAAATCTCCGAGCGCAGACAAATAGAGGAGGCGCTGCGGCAAAGTGAGGAAAAATTTCGTACTCTCTTCGAGGACTCCAGAGACGCCATTTACATTACCACCCGCGAAGGCAACTTTATTGACGCCAACCAATCTGCATTGGATCTGTTTGGCTATACCAGAGAAGAAATGACGGGAGTTAACGCCCGGCAGCTCTATGTTAATCCTAAAGACGCACGCAGATTTCAGAAAGAGATAGAACAAAAAGGATTTGTCAGAGACTTCGAGGTGAAGTTGCGCAAGAAAGACGGGACAGAAATGGACTGCTTGTTCACTGCGACTGTACGACGGGCCAATGACGGAAGTGTCCTAGCTTATCAGGGCATCATCCGCGACATCACCGAGCGCAAGCGACAGGAAGAGCAACTCGCCTATATGGCCACTCACGACACGCTGACCGGTCTTCCCAATCGGATGCTGTTCAACGACCGCCTCAACCTGGAGCTGGCTCACGCC
>QMLM01000256.1 GCA_003646745.1 Deltaproteobacteria bacterium
CCTCACCACCTTCCCGAAGAGCTCCCTGCGGTTGAGCAACTTCTTGAAGACCACCTCCTTGGCTAAGGGCAGGCCCTTGGCCTCCACGATGTCCGCCCGGGCAGCGAAGGTGATGGTGGCCACCTCCACCTTGGCAGGACAGAACTGGGCGCAGCGGTTACAGGTGAGACACTTGCTGAAGCGGCTCTCCAAATGCTTCCAGTCGAAATCCGCTCCCTCCAGTAGATCCATGGCCAGGACATTCCTCCCCCTGGCCACATAAGGCTCCATGAAGATCTCCTGGTAGACAGGGCAGAAGAACATGCAGAAGCCGCACTTCATACACTGGTAAACCTTCTCCTCAAACTTCTTAAGGTTTTTGAGTTTCTCTGAAGACATCTCCCTCCCTCACCCAATGATATGAGAGACTATCTTCTTTAACATCATTTCCCTTGAGAGTCAAATAAAAGGAGGCCGTCAAGAGTTAGGTGTCATGTGGTATCCTATGGCGGCTGCTGCTAATCTCATAGCTGAGGCCCTATTTTCAAACCCCTTAAAGCTGAACATCCTCCACCTCATCAACCCAAAAAGCTGCTCCGCCACATTGGTGTACTTCAGAAGACCCCACAGGGTGCAAGGAAAGGAAAAATACTCCAGGGTCTCATCCACCTTCCTTTCAAAGACCCTCCATGCAGAGGGATACCTCTCCTTTAGCCTCCCCTTCACCTCCAGATAACGCCTCCAAAACTCATCAGGCCCCCTTGAGCGGTAAAGCCAATACAACGCCCTCTTAAACCTCCCCCTCCCCAAAGGATCAGATATCCTCCTGGAGGAACCCTCCACTAAATGCCACACACAAAGCTGAGAAGAAGCAAAAGGAAATAATTCCCTCACCGCACCCCTCAACCCTACCACACCATCATGAACCACCAACCTCACCCCACGAGCACAAAGACCCCGCTCAATCAATCCCCTGAGAAACCCCCTCCACGAACCATAAGACTCACCCCTGGAAAGCCTGTAACCCAAAACCCTCCTGCTGCCATCCTCAAATACCCCCACAGCTACCAAAAAGACCGCCTTGCCCACCCCCTTCACCCTCACCCAAACCCCATCCAACACCATCGCAAAAGGTGTCCCCCTAATAGGCCAACTACTAAGCCTCTCAGACCAGTAAGAAAGAAACCTCCTTAGCACCGAAGCTATCCCCTGATGACTCACCTGCTGCCCAAAGGCACCATAAAGCTCACTTATCCCCCTCAATGATACACCACTAAAATAAAGCAATACCACAAGCACAGAAAAACCCCTGCTGAACCTCGAATACCTCTCAAAAAGAGGACAGGGAGTCCTCACCCCCCTCCTAAACTTGGGCATCCTCACCCTCACCCAACCAAATGGCGTAAGAAGCCACCGATCCCTCCAACCATTCCTCCTCGCCCCCTCTACCCTCCTCACCTCCTCAGCCCACACCCTCAACGCCCTGTTCAACACCCTCACATAAAGAGAAAGAAATCCCCTCAACATCATCCCCTTGACACCAAAGAAGGACTCCACTACCCTCACCATAGAAACAAAACCTTCTAAACTCATCTTTGCACCTCCTTGTGGTGTATCTCTCCTTCCTTCCTTTACACCCAAGGAGGTCTCCTTTTGTCAACCCCATGACACCTAAAAATTTACAGTCTCGGCGCGGAACTTTATAAGGTGGCTAACTGATCACAAATGCTGTATTATGAAGCAAATCCTCTTCAAAGGATAAAAAGGAAATGATTCGTCTGTGCAAGAAGGGTGATTTCGATATGATCTATGAGATCATCAATGATGCTGCCCGAGCATATAAGGGGGTCATCCCTGCTGACCGTTGGAAGGAACCCTATATGTCTAAAGATGAACTTCAGAAGGAAATAAATAGTGGAATCACCTTTTGGGGATATGAGGAGGAAGGAGAACTTCTTGGAGTTATGGGTATTCAGCATGTAAAAGATGTAACCCTTATTAGACACTCCTATGTTCGCACGGTTAAACAAAGAAAGGGGATTGGAGGAAGATTATTGTCTCATCTTCGAAGGCAAACAGACCGTCCCATATTGATCGGCACATGGGCAGATGCTACTTGGGCGATTCATTTCTATGAAAAACATGGCTTCAAGTTGGTCCCCCACAAGGAGAAAAACAGGCTTCTGAAGAGATACTGGAGGATTCCTGAGCGTCAGATTGAGACTTCGGTGGTGCTTGCTGATCAGAAATGGTTTGCTTTCCAGAAGGGAACGAGGCAGGATTAGCCCTTTTTCTGACCCTGACCAACTGGCGATCTGCATACTTCAATCTGCTATGCCGGCTGCTGTCCTTGTGGCCGTATTTTCCCTTAAATATGAAGGAGATGACCTCTTCAGTGCCTCAATAGTATCTCTTACCACCCTTGCGAGCATTGGCACAATTCTCCTCCTATTTCTCCTAATACCTTTGCTATTCCAATAAAAAAAGTAGGGCTCCCCTACCCTCTTGAAGGCCTTCTCACCAGCCAAAACCTCTCTCCACACCACCTTCCTTTTTCCGCCGTAAGCCTTCGCTACAGCGGCGTCCAGGACCTTGACCGCCGCCTTCCAGACATCTGGCCCTATCCCATCCCCTTCGATGAAGGGTATTATCACCTCATCAGGACCAAAAGCTTGCCATTAGCCGAATAAGTGATCTTTTCCGCCATATCTTTTCTTTATCCTAAGGATCTCAAAAAATTGCCTAAAATATCTACAAATGCTATGACGAAGTCCACAACAGAACATGCAATATACTGAAAACAAATATTGTCCAGCAGTAAAATACTC
>QMLM01000257.1 GCA_003646745.1 Deltaproteobacteria bacterium
GAGGAGAACCAGCCCCCTCGTCTCCATGGAGATCCGCTTCATCACCTCCACAGGCAAGTTTAGCTCCTCAAACCCCTTGATCCCAAAGGGTATCACCCTCAGGGCGATGGCAATGGTCCCCCGCTGCTGAAAGATGTTGACCCGAAATCTCCCTAGCCCGGCGATCCCATAGCCCATGTCGATCTCCCTGTCCCGCAGAAAACGCTCGCGCTGCCGCTCGTTCATGATTTGATAGGCTAACTTTGCCACCTGGCTGGAATCCATGGCCGAGTAATCCTTCAATGGGACCAACTCTCCATCGATCCTAAGTATAGGTGGTTGACCAACCTTAAAGTGGATATCTGAGGCCCGGTTATTCAAGGCAATGAGTAGTACTTCATTGAGATCCATCTTTCGCCTCCTTTTGCTCTTTTATGAGATTGTAGTGCCCCAAGATCTTCCGCTCTATCTCACCCCTGACCTCAGGGTTATCCCTCAGAAACACCTTGGCGTTCTCTCTGCCCTGGCCGATCCTCACATCACCAAAGGAATACCAGGTGCCCACCTTCTCCACAATGTTTAGGTCGGAGGCCAAATCCAAAATCTCCCCCTCTCGCGAGATCCCTTCCCCATAGATGATGTCAAATTCTACTTCCTTAAAGGGGGGCGCCACCTTGTTTTTTACCACCCGGACCTTAGTGCGGCTGCCCACCACCTCCTGCCCTCGTTTTATGGTGGCGATCTTCCTGATATCAAGCCTAACTGAAGAATAAAATTTGAGGGCGTTCCCCCCAGGGGTAGTCTCCGGGTTCCCGAACATCACTCCAATCTTCATCCTAATCTGATTGATAAAGATCACGATGGCCTTTGACTTGCTGATAGTGGCAGTCAACTTCCTTAAAGCTTGGGACATAAGCCTGGCTTGCAGCCCCATGTGGGCATCTCCCATATCCCCTTCGATCTCTGCTCTGGGTACCAAAGCCGCCACCGAGTCGATGACGATCACATCCACTGCCCCACTACGCACCAAAATCTCCGCAATCTCCAGAGCTTGCTCTCCAGTATCAGGCTGTGAAACCAACAGATCCTCCACCTTTACCCCCAGTCTTTGGGCATAGTTTAGGTCCAGGGCATGTTCTGCATCGATGAAGGCTGCTATTCCGTCCTTCTGGGCTTCAGCCACTACATGCAGAGCTAGAGTGGTCTTTCCCGAGGCCTCAGGACCGAATATCTCCACCACCCTTCCCCTGGGGAGTCCTCCCACCCCCAAGGCCAGGTCTAAACCGAGAGACCCGGTGGCCACAGTTTGAATCTCCGCTGGTCGCACTTCAGAGCCAAGACGCATGATAGCCCCTTTGCCAAACTGTCTCTCAATCTGGGTTACGGCCATATTGACCGCCTTTTCCTTCTCTTTATCCATCTCCATAATATTTCCTCCTCTAAATCCTCATAAAGGGCTTACCCCCGATCTCGTTGATCCCGTGCAGGGGGATTTCCCCTATCCTCTAATGGGATGGTCCGCAACTTGGTATACTCCGCTCCGCTCGGTTTTAACTGGCTTTGAAAGAGAACAATCTCCCTAATCTTCATTGCACCCAAGTCACTATCCCCCATATCCTTTATTGCCTGAGCAACGCCCCCCTTCCCCCTTCCTGTACGTAGACGTCCCAACGTGAGGTGTGGGGTGTAATCCCTCTCCTCCCTTTTGAAACCGAGCTCTTCTAACCCTTTCTCTACCCTTGCTTGCAATTCTCTGAGAAGGCCCCCTTGATCTTCTACCCCTAACCAGATGACCCTTGGGTTCTTAGTGTTTGGGAATCCACCCCCCCCTTTTATCCTTATCTCGAATGGGCCTATACCCTTAACCGCCTGCTGTGCCTTGTCAACAATCTCCTCGATGCGATCCGGGTCTATCTCCCCTAGAAATTTGAGGGTGAGGTGAATGCCCTCCGGCCGCAGCCACCGAACACCCTCTACCCTCCTTTTCAATTTCTCCTGAATTCTCCTAATCCCTTCCTCTATCTCTCTGCTCAGTTCTACAGCGAGAAAAGACCTCAACGCTGCTACCTCTTCTACCTTATAAATGGCTCAGCGTTGTCTTTACTTAACGCCACCTCTCTTTTTTTGTACCACCCTAGCAGGCTGTTCAGCGGCCCCAATATAAGATATACAGAGGCAAAGACAAAAAGTACGATCTCAGGTTCCGCCATTACCACCACTATGGCCAAGATCACGGCCACCAGGGTACCAAAAGGCTTTCTTTTAAGCAGCTCCAGGTCTTTGAAGCTGTGGTAACGGATGTTGCTTACCATGAGGAAGGCGAGCAAGTAGATGAGCAACAACAAAAATAGATGTTTGGTCTGATCTCCTTCTCCCAAGCGGTGCAGAAAGAGAACAGCAGCCGCTATGAGGCTTGCTGCCGCCGGGATCGGGAGACCCCGAAAATATCGGGATTCCACCGTGTTCACTTGGACATTAAACCTGGCCAATCTAAGAGCCCCACAAGCCACATAGAGAAAAGCGGCCAGCCATCCCAATCTACCGTATGGCCGCAAGGCCCAAGAGAAGACCAAAATGGCTGGAGCTACACCAAAGGCCACCAGGTCAGAAAGAGAATCGTACTCTACGCCGAAGCGGCTAGTAGAACGGGTCAGGCGGGCCACTTTCCCGTCGATGCCATCAAAGAGGACAGAGATCAAGATGGCTATAGACGCATAAAGGTACTTCCCATTAAAGGCAGCAACAATGGCATAAAACCCACAGAAAAGGCTTACCGAGGTGAGCAGATTGGGCAATATATATATACCTTTCTTCACCCCCTCCC
>QMLM01000258.1 GCA_003646745.1 Deltaproteobacteria bacterium
AGCATTATCTCGGGGTTTCTCATGTGCTCCGCCAGGGCCATAAGCGAGTTCGGCGCGGTGGTGGTGGTGGCCTATCATCCCATGACCGCCCCCGTGCTCATATACGAGCGGTTTGAGTCTTTCGGGTTGAAGTACTCTCAGCCTGTGGCGGTTCTGCTTATTGCGGTCTCCCTGTCCATATTCATCGTTTTGCGGATCATAACCTCCACCAAAAAATGATAGAACTAAAGGACCTAAAGGTAAAATTTGATGACTTTTCGTTGGGGCCTTTATCCCTAGAGATAAAAGGAGGGGAGTTCTTCGTCATCCTCGGTCCTACAGGGGCGGGGAAGACAATTCTGCTGGAGACCATTGCCGGGATTTACGAACCCCTCCAGGGACGGATCCTTTTGGAGGGCAGGGATGTAACCCTTCTTCCTCCTGAGAAACGGGGGATTGGAATTGTCTATCAGGATTTCTCCCTCTTCCCCCACCTGAAGGTAAAAAAGAACATAGAATATGGCTTGAGGTTTATGGGTATCTCCAAGCTCGAAAGGAGAAAGAAGGTGCAAGAGCTTGCCCAGATGTTGGGGATACATCACTTGCTCAATCGCTATCCCCTTACCCTCAGTGGGGGGGAACAGCAGCGAGTTGCCCTAGCCAGGGCCCTTGCCCCCCAACCAAAATTGATGCTGTTGGATGAACCCCTCTCCGCTCTCGATCCCGGAATAAGGCAGCGGCTCGGCAACGAGTTAAAAAAGCTGAATCAAGAGACAGGTATTACCTTCCTAATGGTAACCCATGACATAAAAGAAGCCATCTCCCTGGGGGATAGAATAGCCCTTATTAGGGATGGGAAGATAGAACAAATGGGAAGGCCCGAGGAGTTCTTCCACTGCCCTGCTAGCTCCTTTGTGGCTGAGTTCTTCGGGATGAAAAACATCTTTAGGGCCAAATTCCATGAAGACAGAGCGCAACTGGAGGGGATAAACATCGCTCTAAAAGCCCCTTGCCGCAGTAAGGAGGGTTTTGTGGTTATCAGGCCCGATGAGATAGTGGTTTCGAGATCCCCCATCCGCTCCAGTTTGAGGAATGAACTGAAGGCAAAGGTAACCTCGATACTGGACGTGGGTTCGTATGTGGAGATAAGGGCTATGGTAAACACAGTTGAACTCTGCGCCTATATCACCCAGCATGCCCTGGAAGATCTAAAATTAAAAGAAGGGGAGGAGGTCTTCTTTTCTTTTAAGGCTATAAGCGTAGAGGCCATAGAGACCCTTTGAAGAGGGGGAATATATGGAAGAAAAGATCTATTTTAAAAATTCAAGAGGAAATAGTCTATGTGGGATATTATCAAATCCAACATCTAATAGAAATAAACCGATAATCATCCTCTGTCACGGACTCAGCTCTAGCAAAGAGGGCAGAACGGCTTCAGGCCTACAGGAGGTTTTAAATGGACAAAATATTTCTACCTTTCGCTTTGATTTCTTCGGCCATGGAGAAAGCGAAGGAAAAATTGAAGATATAACGATTTCTGAGGCCGTTGATGATATCTTAAGTGCAATCGCCTTCTTGAAAGAGCGAGGTTACTCTAAGATCGGGCTTGTCGGTTCAAGCTTTGGAGGGATAGGCAGCATTGTGGTCGCCTCGAGATCTAACGACATATATGTCCTCGCCTTAAAATCACCTGTCTCAAACTACCAAGAGTTAGAAATTGCAAAAATGGGGGAGGAAGGAATCAAGATATGGAAGGAAACAGGCTATACCGAATTTGACATTGGTGATGGAGAGATACTCAAAATAAACTATACTTTCTTTGAAGACTCTAGGAATAACAATGGCTATGAAGCAGCCAAAAAAATTAAGGTCCCCACCTTAATCGTCCACGGTGATGCAGATGACGTCGTGCCGGTTAAACAGAGCGAAAAAATCGCGAAGTTGATCGAGAACTGTAGGCTTGAAATCCTGCAAGGAGTAGATCATGACTATAGTAGAAGAGAGGACTTCGAAAGGGTATTAAACTTGATCTCCGAATTTATTATCGAAAACTCATATTGAAAGGCCCCACCCTCAGCAGCCGTACTATTACTATTCATCGAGCTTGAAGATGCGCCTGGCATTTTCACAACCAATTTTGTGAGCAAGATCAGGAGGGAGCAGGGAAAGAAATCTTTTAGTTGGTTCTGCGCTGGGGGGACCAATTTGTCTATGTGCTCTCGGCGTAACATAAAACTGGTCGCTGCCTATGATAAAGCGGTCGGAAAACTTTCGGATCAACTTGAGCCATTCGATCTTTAAACCACGGCCTCTCTCTATTGGGCAAGTTTCACCTCGACTGTCGCGAGGACTTATCTTAAAGCTCATAAAAAGATTCGGGTTTCTCTCCAGTAGCTCGGCACAAAGTGCAACGGACCGATATCCCGTGTTATCCCAACCTACATGTGCCCAGATGATCTTCGCCTTGCGGTTATGAACCAACAGCCGTTCGAAGGCCACAATGTTTGGAGCCAAAACTCTCGGGTTGGGCGGTGAGCTGAACCTTGCAGGCAGTGGCATCTTTTCAGGAATTGCCTCCATGTGGATATCGATTGGGACATCGTGACGCGCGGCAATATCAACGAGTAGCAAAAACAGAGGGTGGTCGGGCGGAGCCGATTCATATGGATGCCTGGGCCCCATGGAGAAGTGCTCGGCCGCCATCTCCCCGAATCCAAGCGCTCCCTTGCTGAGAATTTCCTCGGCCTTTTTCTCAAACCTGCTTCGCAGCCCTGCGCTTACCTCGCCAACGTGCACGGCTTTCTGAATCATGACATTTAGC
>QMLM01000259.1 GCA_003646745.1 Deltaproteobacteria bacterium
ACTGCCCCCTTGGCCGACAGGATGAGGCCGAGGGATTTGGAAGAATTTGTGGGCCAGCAACACATCCTGGGCAAGGGGAAGGTCTTAAGGGAGGTCATAGAGGAGGGGGAGTTGTTCTCCTTCATCCTCTGGGGCCCTCCTGGTTCCGGCAAAACCACCTTGGCCCAAATCATCGCTCGCAGCACAGGGGCCCATTTCATCTCCTTCAGCGCCGTGCTGTCCGGGGTGAAGGAAATAAGGGAGGTAATTAAGGAGGCCGAAGGGCAGTTGAAGTACCATCGGAAAAAGACCATCCTCTTTGTGGACGAAATTCACAGGTTTAACAAGGCCCAACAAGATGCCTTTCTGCCTCATGTAGAGCGGGGAACCATTGTCCTCATCGGTGCTACCACTCAAAATCCATCCTTTGAGGTGATCTCCCCCCTGCTTTCCCGAGTCCAGGTATTCACCCTAAAACCCCTGGAGTTGGAAGAGCTAATGCTGATCCTGCGCCGCGCCCTCTCTGACCCCACCAGGGGTCTGGGGAGATATAAAGTAGAGATAGACCCCTCGGTCCTGAAGCTTTTCGCCGTCCTCTCTGACGGCGATGCCAGGGCAGCGCTGAACGGCCTGGAGCTAGCGGTGATGACCACCCCACCGGATAAGAATGGGACAAGGAGGATCAGCCGAGAGGCGGCTCAGGAGGCGATTCAGAAAAGGATCCTCTACGATAAAGATGGAGAGGAACATTACAATCTTATCTCCGCCTTGCACAAGAGCATGAGAGGAAGCGACCCCGATGCAGCCCTTTACTGGCTGGGAAGAATGTTGGAGGGAGGAGAAGATCCCCTGTATATCGCCCGCCGTCTGGTGAGGTTTGCCTCCGAAGATGTGGGCAATGCCGACCCTCAAGCCCTAGGGGTAGCGGTAGCAGCGATGCAGGCCTTTCACTTCATTGGCCAGCCAGAGGGTGAACTGGCCCTAGCCCAAGCGGCCGTTTATTTGGCCACCGCCCCTAAGAGCAATGCCCTCTATACCGCTTATGAAGAGGTCCGCAGGGACATAAAGGAGACGGGGACGTTGCCTGTACCCATGCACTTGCGCAATGCCCCCACCCGCCTGATGAAGGAGATGGGGTATGGCAAGGGATACCGCTATCCCCATCACTTTCCGGATGGTTTCGTAGAGGAGGATTATCTGCCCGAGTCCCTGAAGGGACGCAGGTATTATCGCCCCACCGATAGGGGGTATGAGCAGCAGATCCGCGAGCGGCTCAAAAGGTGGTGGAAGGGGAAGAAAGGATGAGAGGTAGCAGGAGGCGGCTTATCCTTTTAGTCATCGTGGCAGCCGCATCCATCTTTGTCCTCCTCAAACATATCTTGGTCTCGGATGAGGAGAGGATCAGGAAGGTCCTATCCGAAGGAAAGGCAGCCATCGAAAGGGAGGACCTCCAAGGGGTGATGACCCAGGTTTCCCATTATTATCGGGATGAATATGGCCTGAACTACCTAGGGGTAAGGGCCCTTTTCAAGTGGGTCTTTGAGGAGTTTGATGATATAGCTATCCATGTGGAGGGGATGGAGGTGGAGATTTTGGAAAATGATAAGGGCAAAGCAACCCTTCTCACCTGGGCTACGGCCAAAGGGCGTGATAAGACGGGGTATATAGTAGGCGGAGCACAGCAACCCTGCCGTGTGATCATCACCCTGGAAAAGGAGAGGGGGAAGTGGAGGGTGATAAGGGCCACGGGGGTTAAACCAGGGGAGGTGTTCCTGTGAAAGGATTTATTGCTGATCTACATGTGCACTCCAGGTACAGCAGGGCCACCAGCAGAGACATGGATTTGGAGACCCTTGCCAGGTGGGGGAGGTGGAAGGGAATCCAGCTACTGGCCACAGGCGATTTCACCCATCCCCTCTACTTCGCCGAGATAAAGGCGAAGCTGGAGCCTGCTGGGGAGGGAATATACCACCTCAAGGAAGGAGAGAGATGGACGAAGTTCATCTTGGTCACAGAGGTGAGCAACATCTTCAACCAAGGAGGTAAAGGGCGTAGGATCCACACCCTGATCTTTGCCCCCAGCATAGAGGTAGTCGAGAAGATCAACCAAACCCTTAGGAGGTTGGGAAAGCTGGGGGCCGACGGTCGCCCCACCTTCACCTTTCCGGTGAAGGACTTGGTGAAGATGATCCTGGATATCTCTGAGAATTGCCTCCTTGTCCCCGCCCACGCCTGGACCCCTTGGTTTTCTGTCTTCGGGGCCAACTCCGGCTTCGACTCCCTGGAGGAATGCTTTGAGGAAGAGGTTAAGAACATCCATGCCATCGAGACCGGGCTCTCCTCAGATCCTCAGATGAACTGGCGGTTGAGCGCTCTCGACGGCATTACCCTTATCTCCAACTCTGATGCCCACTCCCCCAACAAGATTGGCCGGGAGGCTAATGCCTTTGCCTGCCCCCTCCAATATTATGAGATCACCCGGGTCATCAAAGAAAAAGATCCTTTGGGGTTACTCTTCACCATTGAGTTCTTTCCGGAAGAGGGGAAATACCACTACGATGGACATCGCAACTGCAACATCCTCTTCTCCCCCAAAGAGACCAAAAAACACAACTACACCTGTCCCGTCTGCGGTCGGAGGCTCACTGTGGGGGTGATGCACCGGGTGGAGGAACTAGCCGACCGAGAGGAGGGCTTTGTCCCCCCGAAGGCTATTCCCGCCATCCATCTCATCCCTTTAGAAGAGATCATCGCCGAGGCCCTGGGCACCGGGGCTGCTACCAAGGGGGTGGAGAGGGAGTACATGAGGTTAGTGGAGGCG
>QMLM01000260.1 GCA_003646745.1 Deltaproteobacteria bacterium
CCAATAAACAATATGAACATGTCTATTATCAATTGGGGCTGACCTTTGAGGAATGTGGGCAGACTGAGAATGCCTTAGAGGCCTTCAATAAGGTTAATGAAATGAGGGGGGGTATCGCTTCACCTGAATTCCAGACAAAGGTGGAAAAACTGAAGGAACAATTGCGGGGCGGATGATAACCTCAGCCCCTATCTCCCCTTTCCCACAAATCATGATCCAAAAAAATACGGCGAAGAAAAATTGGGTTATTCTCGAAATAGTAAGGGATTTCTTACACTGTTATGTTCAGTTTATGTCAATTTATGAAAAATATAAAAAGAATACCCTTAAGTTTGAAGATTTAAATAAATTTATAAACGATAAAGATCCGAGCCTGCCTCTTTTCAATCTAAAGGAATCTTGCCATATTCTCTTCCGTTATCAAGGAGAGCAAAGCTGCCGTGACGAGGAGAAACTATTAGACCTAGCTGTGGGGTCTATCTTTCATGAGGCCATGAAGATCCGTGAAAACCTCTATCAGTTGGAGGTATATAGGCCTCGATATATGCAAATTCTAAATAGGTTTGAGACATCTAAACATGAAAGGAATTTGCTGTTAGAGTTTAAAAAGATAGGGACAAGGGCTGAGAGAAGGCTAGCTGAAAGTATGGCAGAGGCCAAGAGGCTCTTTCAAGATACGCTCAAACAGCTTGCTGACCTTCTACCCGCTTACAAGGAAAATACTGTGCTGATAAGATTCCTGCTGCGAAATAAAGATCTGGTGCAGAAGGCCTTTGGAAAAAGGAAAGGGATGGAGGTAATCGCTGATATCTTTCCCGGCGGTTTAGGTGAGGCCTATGAAGTGGTGGGTAGAAGCTATTTGAAGAGTGAGTATTACGATATAGCCGCCGAATTCTTTCGCAAGGCCCTTAAATATAGGTCTCGCGATAAATCTCTGAAGGGCCTATTTCTTTATGCCCATGGGATGGACGGATATTACAGAAATAGCTATAAGAAGAGTTTGCAATCTTTCCACCAGCTTTTGCCAGTGATAAATGGTTTAAAAAAAGACAATGGGTATCTTGAAAGGGTGGAGGAGGTGTGCAGAAAGATTGGACGTGAATTCCTTGAAGACAAAAAAAGGAAACTAGCCTACATCGCCTTCCAACTGGCCGATGAGATAAGAAAATCTCTGGCCACCGGATGAGAGAGCCCTTTGGTCTTTCTTTGGGCTGATCCTGTTTTCCTTTCACCTTAAAGGTTAGCGGTCCTATTACAGGTGTCTTAAGAGTTCCTTTCGGCGGTATCTCTCTAAAAGGGAAGGATCTTGACGCAGTCTCAGGAGTTCTTGGTCCAGGCTGTGGAGAAGGGCGTTTTTGTCTTGTGGCATTTTTCCATTGAGGGGAAGGTAATTGGAGATATGATCGCTCAGGAACTGAGAGGTCACCTCCAAAGATGCGATAATTCTTCTCTCTTCCTCCAGGATTAGGTCAGGAGGAGGCAGTATGAACTCTCCTTTGTTTTTCATTTCAAACAGGGCAGATCCAGGTTGAGGGATGAGGGTTCGAACCCTGATAAAATGTGGGTCTATTTTATTTAAAACCTCCCCTGTGCCATCGGCATGTTCCCTCCAACGCTGCTGCCCCCCGATCCCTAGCAAGATGTAGAGGGATAGTTCAAAGCCGGCCTCTTTGGCCTTAAGCCCGCCTTCGATCATTTCCTCAGGGGTGGCCCCCTTTTTTATAAAGTTCAGTGTCTTTGCATCCCCTGTCTCCAATCCTACATGCAAACGGACTAAACCAGCTCTTCTTAATTCTTTTAATTCGTTAAGGTCCTTCTTGGCGATGGTCTTGGCGCGGGCATAGCTGGTGACACGCTCTAGATGGGGAAAGGATTCGTAAAGGTAGCGAAGAATCTCAAGGAGAAGGTCAGTCTTGACAACCAAACTATTGGAATCACCTATGAAGGCCCAGCGGGCCATCTCCCCATAAAGATGAGCGGCTGCCTCAATATCCCCTTTTATCTCCTCTAAGGACCTCCTCTCAAAAGGGATCCCCTTGTACATGGAGCAGAAGAGGCACTTGTTCCACGGACACCCCCTAGTTACCCGAAGCAAAAGGCTATAGGCCTCACTGGGGGGCCTATAGGGGGGGAAATCATAACCCCTCTGCTTCAGCCTTAATCTACCGACAGCCATTTTCTCTCTTAAAAGGTTCGTATATCCTTACAGTCGAAGAAAACCCCCTTTATTTTAGTCCGATACCGGTATTTATGCAAGGATCAGATAAAATGTGCCGAAAAAGGGCAACAAAGACTGACACAAATTGTTATGTTCGGAACAGTAAGATCATTTTAATTGAGGTGTTTTATGTCAATCAAATGAAAAATAAATTTGGTCCTCTTAATCGTAGGAACAATAACGTCACTTTTTGTCGCTGCCTTTAGCTATTATGAAGCAAAAAGTCGAATCATTGAAGAGGCATATAGAGAGGCCGAAATTATCGCTTCTTTCGCCATGGCTTCTCGGACTTATACGGTGGAGACAATGCGTCCACTGGCTAGAGAGATAGCTGGGTAAGAGAGTTTTTTCCCATCTGACAATTGATATAGTTTTTCCCTTAACTATTGGGGCAGGCCTTTAGTAAATTCCGACCAACGCTTCTTGTCCTCTTTTCCCATTTCCGTCAACAATACAACTGCCTCAAAGGGACGCGCAGAGCCGTCCGGAGCCAGCTTGAACCAGAGGACTTTCCCCTTTCCCCTCAATGTCCCCCCTTCATC
>QMLM01000261.1 GCA_003646745.1 Deltaproteobacteria bacterium
GTGAATATCATCACCAAGTCGCCCCCTGTAAAACCGACTGTATCGGCCTCAACAGGCTTCGGAAGCAAAAACACTCAGGTCCACTCAGCAAGCGCCGGGTTCAGTTACAAGGGCTTCGGGACCTTTCTCAACTATACCTACCGGAAATCCGATGGGGTCCATGACTACTGGGACAGATACTACGAGCACATGGTTCAGGGGAACTTTCAGTATGAATTTCCCCTAGAT
The DNA here is from genome assembly GCA_003646745.1 of Deltaproteobacteria bacterium. GTDB lineage: Bacteria > Desulfobacterota > B13-G15 > B13-G15 > RBG-16-54-18 > B11-G15. The sequence goes on from QMLM01000261.1 coordinate 229, forward strand.
ATCAAGTTGAGCCTTAAACCGTATTACTCAGAACACAGGATGCATGACGAGGATCGGAAGCAGAAAAGGTTCGGCCTGAATGCCACAGGTGAATGGTTACCGGATGAGGTCTCGAAACTCACTGTCAGGGGGTCATGGTTCGACTACCAACACTATACCAAGGACAGATCCTCTGACTGGGTGAGCGACGACTATGAAGGAGAGGTAGCCTACAGCCGAGAGATCCCTCTTGTTGGGAAGCACACCCTTACCGTTGGTTATAGCTACCTCCTTGAGGAGGTAGACGATGACGGAAAGGGATATGAAGCCGATGCCTACACCCACGGCTTCTTCATCCAGGACGAATGGAATATAATAGACCCCCTTACCGTTGTCCTTGGTCTCAGGGTGGACGATCATAAGGAGTGGGGGACAGAGGTCAACCCCAAGGGGAGTCTTTCCCTTGAGGTAGTGAAAGGCCTAAGGCTCCTTGGCTCGGTGGGAAGGGCCTTCAGAGGGCCTACCCTTGTCAAACTCTATGGCGAAGGATGGCGTATGGGGCCCTATATAGTCCACGCCAACCCCGACCTTGAGCCAGAAGAGTCCATAGGCTACCAAGCCGGGGTTGAATACACCTACGCCGACATCTTCCTGGGGAGGCTCGTCTATTTCAGGAACGAGGTTGAAGATCTTATCAGCTACAGAATCGTAAAGCCTATGCCTTGGCCTCCATGGGATATGTACTGGATAAATATAGAGGAGGCCTTGACGCAGGGGCTGGAATTAAGCCTTACCTTCCATCCCCCCTTCCGTCCCTTCAAAAACCTCACGGCCTTCCTCGGCTACACATACCTCGACACGGAGGATAAAACTCTGGAGAAAGAAATCCCCTTAAGACCCAACCACAAAGCCGATTTTAAGCTCCAATACGATATCCCCCAAATCGCCCTCAAGACAATCCTAGAGGTGGAATACATAGGGAGGCGCTATGAGGACGAGCAAAACACCATAAAGCTAGGTGACTATGCCATAGTCAACCTCGCCTTCACTAAGGAGATCACCGAAATAAAGGGCCTTCCCATACGCCCAGAGCTCTTCCTGAGGTTAGACAACCTCTTTGACAAAAAGAACATAGATGATGCGTACGATATAGACGGGTTCGAAGTCTTTGGCGGGCTCAAATTGACGTTTTGATATGAAAGGAGGAGGCTATGGAAAGGATGGGAAAATGGTTAATAATTTTTGTGATGCTCCTTTTGGGGTTCTGCCATCAGGTCAGTGCCCACACCCTCTGGATAAACCTCACAGACTATTCTCCGAGGTGGCATCAGGATTATGGCGCCGCGACCAAACTCTATATGGGTTGGGGTCATCACTACCCCGCAGCCGACTTCCTGAGACCGGAAGCGCTCAATGGCCTCTCAATGGTCGGACCAGAGGGAGATAAGAAGGAGTTGACACCTGGCCCTGGTGGTCTTTTGGCCACCAGGGTGGAGTTTGAGGGGCCCGGAGGCTATATCCTCTGCGCCGTGAAGAAGCCGGGCTATTACACCATGTACGAGAAGGGAGGAAAGGTCCACCACAAGCTCGGCCCAAAGGAGGGGCTTGAAGGGGTCATCCTCAGCCTCTACTTTGAGCAATATGCCAAGGCCCTGATCAACGTGGGCAAGGTGAAAGGTAACCCCTTTGAGAAACCGGTGGGCCACAGGCTGGAGATAGTGCCCCTTGCCAACCCATACAGTCTCAAGGGCGATGGTGGTCATCTACTACCCGTGAAGGTCCTCTTCGATGGGAAGCCGGCCAAATACGTGCGCGTCTATGCCACCTATATGGGGTTTTCGACCCGAGACGATTTCGCCTTTGCAACCTTCACAGACGGCGAGGGGGTGGCAAGGATAAGGCTCCTGCACTGGGGACCATGGCTGATAAAGGCAGTGAAGAAATCCACTGCCTCAGGGGACATGAGGGAGAAGTGCGATGAAATCTCTCTGACCGCGACTTTGACCTTTGAGGTGCCGTAAGTGTGAGATCTCTTTAACGAGAATCAATCTCTTTCCTCCTCTTCACCCCCAATCGGGCGGGTTAGGGTTCTGTATGACCTGACCCGCCCGAGGAAGAGGATGTGCCTGATGAAGGTCTTTGGCGAGCTTACCATTGACAAGCTAGAGGTGCCCTATATCATCGTCTTCGCTGCCGGAACGGGTCATGTGGTCGAACAAGAGGGGCCTCCATCAACGGATGAGGAAGAGAAGTATATCTATGCGCAACGAAGGTATCGTATACGTGGCTGCTCTTCTCGCTAGTTATTAGTAGATGGTCAAAAATGTCTCCAAACTTTTCGAAAAACCGGAACAACTGGCCTTGAAGGAGTAAAACATGAAACCTAAAAGAGGAATTAAAGGAGAATAATCATGAAGTTTACAGAAAAGAAGACATATTTCATCTATGTTGTGTTTGGATCATTGTACTTCATATCTAAGGTGATTTACTATCTTTGTGGCTTTGTCGGTCTTACTGGGGTAATACTCGGGTTAGTTGCTTCAGTGCTGA
>QMLM01000262.1 GCA_003646745.1 Deltaproteobacteria bacterium
CTCTAAAGCCAAAACCAAGGTGGTGGTTGAAGTAGAAGTGTATTTAAAAGAGCAGGGAAAAACTGTTAAGACTTCAAAAGGCAAGGGAGAGGCCTCCACCAACGCTTTAGGGGCTTTTTTCGAAATAAGAAAAGATAAGGTTTACTTTGATAAGACAACTGTTGGACAGGCAGCCCAAAAAGCGATCACCAATGCCATAAAAGGATTGAGAATTAAATGAAATTAAGAAATGAGATTAACGATAATAATAAGATTTTTAAAGTCCTAGCGTTCATTACTTTTCTTTCTTTGATGATTTTTCAGCTATCAGCCTGTGCAGTAACTACCCCTGTCCTAGAAGAAAAGGATATTGCTGCTTCTCAAAGGCAGGCCCCAGTAGTTTATCCACCTTATGAGGGCCCGAAAATTCCTCTGGCTGTTCTTCCTATGGGGTTATCAGAGCGAGCTGCAAAACGTTATCCCCATCTCTTGGATAGAAATGTTGGCTTAGGTGTACACCATGTTTTGACGGATGCACTTTACAGAACAAAACGGTTTCGTTTTGTAGAGGAGAAGGAGTCTGTAATAAAAGAGGTTTTCAAAAGACATTGGCTGAGTGCCTCAGGTGCTGTAGACGAGGAGTCGGCTGTCCAGCTTGGACGGATGCTTGGTGCAAAGAAGGTGGTTTACGGAGAGGTTTATGATTACTCTGAAGGGAAGACTGAAACTGTTATAGGGCTTAAGGTCTTGGTTAAACCGCAGATCAGGGTAGGAGTTCAGATACGTTTAGTGGATGTGGAAACATTGGAATACATTCCTGCCTCAGGTGTGGCCTATGGCGCTGATTGGGGAGATGCCTGCTGGCGGGCTATTGAATCAGCAGTAGCCTCGCTTGTAAGGGATATAGAGGAAGAAAAATAAGAAAGGAGGTGATAGATGTAAAAATAATGAAGGTATTTTTTGGACAAGAGTTTTATATTATTAATGCAATAAACGGAGGGATATCGTGAAAAAAATTATTCTAGTAATTTTTTTCTTAATGGCTATGGGCCTGGTATCAGTTGTACATGCTAAGCCTGACCATATCTTATGGGCTGACTTAGAGGGTGGTTATCAGTGGGGGAGTGTAGGGAACTTTTGGGATCCTAACCGTATCTCGGAAGACGGACTCTGGAATCAAGTATTCGTTGGAACTGGTTATTTTGAAGATCTATATTACCATGTACCTGGCTACCTAGAAGGAGATCCGGCCTATGATCCGAGTGTTAAGAGCTCAATTCAATCCATTTGGGGTAGTTCAGAGCCAATGCCTGTAGGAATTAAAATTGAATTTCGGAAAGCGGGTGAAACAGAACCGACATGGGTATGGGTAGCTGAAGAGGGTAAAAATACTCCCCAAGACTTTCTGAAATGGTGGAACGAGGAAGGGCCAGGAAAAGAGGGTTATGAGATAGAGCAATATTTGGGGCCGTGCCGTGAAGAAATGTTAGAAGAAATGGCACGAACAGCATCTTCCCCTATTTCTTCTGCTAAAGAAACAAGCAGAATTGTAATGAGAGAACTTGCCATGCCTCCTGCCAAGACCAAGAAAGAAGAGAAAAAAGAGGCTGAGCTTAAAGCAGTAAGAACGCCTAGAGTGTTTGCCGGTTATCTTCGATATGAAAATGCCAGGTATCATAATCCAGATAATTACGGAGATATCGCCGGATTTTTAATGGGAATGGCCTGGGATATTGATAATTTCTCTGTTGGATTCATTGTCCCTTATGATTATATGGATTTTGACGGGTGGGATGCCCACCGCCTGGGAACTATTATCTTTGGTCAGTACAATCACCCCTTAAGTGAAAATTTATCCTTGAGGTTCACAGTTAACGGCAACTATATGAACATGAATGTACTGAATGCTGATGCTGTCAATACATTCGGAGCTGGCGTGAGTACTTCTCTAACCTATGATACCGATATTTTTGTCCCCAGCGTTGCAGTTTCTTATCAATACAGCAATGATATCGATGTCGAAACTAAATACGATCACCAGCACCTTATCAAGGTTGGTGGTAACATTGGCCTAAGGATGGGTGATAATGCTGTATTTAATGTCTTTGGCATCTGGAATTATGATGCGGCCGATTACGATTACGAGATTTTTGATGACAACTTTGCTGATGTCGGCATCGAAATGGGCTATAATGTAACTGAAACTTTTTATCTCAGTGCAGGGTACAAGAAAGTTGTTGCTTTTAAAGATTTTAATTCTGATATGGTTTTCCTTGGAACAACACTTATATTCTAGCTACAAGGATAGCTAGAAGGTAGCCCTTGCTGTCATTTAGGCAAGAAGAAGGTGGATACAGCCCCAAATTTTACTGTTAAGTAATGAGGAAATATAACTGTTCAGCCACCTATCAAGACTCGTTCCTCCCCCTTGATGGGGGAGGATAAAGCTGGGGGTGAGAAATCTATCTAATCCCCCTCCTCTAGCCCCTTCCACAAAGGGAAGGGGAAATAAAAGGCTGAATAGTTACAAAGAAATTATGAAGAATTGTTTTTTTCTTTTGATGCTTATTTTTCCCATTATTTTGGGCGCAGTAGTATTTGCAGGCCAAAACCCTAAAGATATACCTTTGAAACCAATAGATGAACCAAAGGTTATGGTTCTAATTAACGAGAAAATAGGGGAAACAAGGACAACAAATTGCGAGACTGCAATTGTAGATAAGCTATTGGAATATAAGTTCAACTTGGTTGACCCTGCA
>QMLM01000263.1 GCA_003646745.1 Deltaproteobacteria bacterium
ATGTATAAGCTGCACCAAGCATAAAGATCGCAGCGTATAACTGGTAGCTTAGACTCACCGCCCATACCGTGCCATGGCAGAAAGCCCTCGATATCACCTCATAAAGAAGGACCGCAGAAATAGCAATAACCAACCACCCCACTCCTTTCCCTATTGTGCTGGTAAAGGAATCTATTTTCTTTAAGAGTTTTTCGAGTCCACCACTTCGAGGATTCAATCGTTTACCTCCTCAATAAAGAGGGCCAAGAGGGGATGCCCCTCTCGGCCCCTCTCAAGACAGCGGTGGCAGGCTTCCTTTATCATTTTTTCTTGGCCAGAAGATCCCCCACCTCTGTAAAGTAATTAAACGGCATGGCAGCCTCGCTGAGATAAGTGGGGATGGGATACCTGATGCCACCTTTATGAGTCCCCTCCAGTCCCTCTAAGATCTGCTGCGCCCTGCTCTTATGGAAGGAGAAGATTATGTCTCCTTCCTGAGCTCCAGCGAAGCGTCTGTCTCCCATGCAGGGGACATCTTTTGCGATACCTTGTGTTTTCATCACATAAGCTATACCCATACTACACATGCCGGCATCCCCAACAGAAGGGCTGGTAAAGGCTCCTCCCTCATGCCACAGAGATGCTTGGATAAGACGCAAGCATTGAGCGGAGTTTACATAAAGTATGATAACATCTGGTTCCAACCCGTCCGTTGCGCTATGGAGCGGAAAAGCCACAATGGCATCATAAATCGGATCCAACTTCGGCATTTCCTTCTGCATCGCTGCTGCTGCTTCTAAATCTTTTTGATAAACTCCTGCTCCCAAAACTCCTTTACTGACTCTCTCAGGGGTAGGAATTAACCCGCAACAGCACGCCCCTAACACACAATTCTGCTCCTCCCAAGTAGCGGCCATCGTCCATCCATAGGCCCGCGCATAAAGGCCAAGCTGACATACGTTGATACGGAAACGCGGACGACGAGCCCCCTTTGGTATTTCGTCCCTACTTTTGCACAATTTAAAGCCGATGGGGAATTGAGTCATGCGGATATAGCTATTTAGCTCCTCTGCATACTTAGGCCAATCCATCTTTCAACCTCCTATTTTTGTTTTTTCTGTTACGCTGCGTATCCCTTCCAACCCGGAATTAACCTATCGTAACGCCCGTACTCTTTAGCAAACTTTACAAAATGATCAATATTCTCCAAAGGAGCAGTTGGAGGAATTTCGCAAGCAGAGGAAAGCACGAAGTGTCCCAACGGAGCAAATTGGTCAATGTATTTCTTGGTTGCCTCTTCTATCTGCTCCTTTGTTCCGTCCTTAAACAACAGAATATCGACTGCTCCAATTACCACCAACATCCGAGCCCTTTTCTCCTTCGCTATATCGAAAAGCTTCTGCATATCGGATACACAGTCGATGCTGAGAGCGGAAATCCCCGTGTCTACTATATCCTCCATAATAGCGTCTATGTAACCGCATATATGCAGGGTAACCCCTGTCCTTTTCGAACTGAAAAAGTTAACCAACCGCCTGTGGTAAGGTAGAACAAACGTACGATATATCTCAGGAGAGATGAGGTTCAATGAACATGCCGCTTCGGAATAACTCAATCCCACCCTTGCCTCCTTATTGATTGCCATACCAAAGGTCTCAGCGATTTCGGTCGCAAAGTTCATCAGGTCATGAACAAACTGTGGATCATCTGTGCAGTCCATAAGGAGTTGCTCTGCACCCCTTAGCTGGACCGCAATCTGCCAGGGCCCGCATATAACACTACCCGCTGCGGCCTCCGTTATATGGGGTCTTGCCAAGGAAAGCCCCTCTATATAGAAAGGTAAACGCCCATCCTTTTTCGGGTCAGGAACTTTCAACTTCAACAGATCCTTTTTATCCTCTAATACATGCTTTGTCACATAAGCCAGATCATCCTCAGGAAATTCTACCTTACTACCGCATGCTTCAGACTCCATGACTAAGTCCGCCATCATGGTGACCACATCTCCCTGGAAACGCTCATAAGAAGCAACTACCGCTTTGGCAAACTTTTTGGGGTCGGTGATGTATTCTTTAATGGTTATCCCTGCTACTTTGGCATTGATCAAACTAGTAATGGGGTAAACTGGTACTCGGTCTGTAAAACTGCCTTTGTACGCTGCCTTCACATGTTCCCTCCCTATGTACTTCATTTCCCTTACCTCCTTTCATTTATTTTCCCCTTTGCTAATGACAAAAGATAGACGTCACTGAATCCCGAGCAACTCCTTGGCCTTCTCCACTGCCTCAGCAGCATTTGCACCATAAGCATCTGCTTCAATCTCGTCAGCAAATTTCTGGGTCACAGGGGCTCCTCCAACAAGTACCTTCACTTTTAGCCCATTTGCCCTCAGCGCTTCGATAGTGGTTTTCATATGAGGCATAGTGGTCGTCAAAAGGGCCGACATGCCGACAATGTCAGCGTTTTTCTCCTTCGCGGCCTCCACGAACTTGGACTCTGGTACATTTACCCCCAGATCAAAGACCTCGAATCCTGCTCCCTCAAGCATCATGCCCACCAAGTTCTTGCCGATATCATGTTGATCCCCTCGCACAGTCCCCAGGACTACCTTGCCAGTGGCCTTTACCTTTTTTTGAGCCAATATGGGCCTTAGAACCTCCATTCCCGCTTTCATGGCCCTGGCGGATAGCAAAACTTGTGGGACAAAGATCTCAAGTTTTTTGAATTTCTCTCCGACTACGTTCATAC
>QMLM01000264.1 GCA_003646745.1 Deltaproteobacteria bacterium
CCATACCATACTTCTTCAATATCCGTGTAAGGTTTAAATTCTTCACAGTATTCCATTATCCAATCAGCACCTTCTTTCGGAAATGTACCGACTAGCAGTTCCATGGCATCACCAAATACTGTTATTCTTAATTGGGCCATTGCCTAATGCCTAATGCAAAGCTTAGCGGTGTGGCTCGATAGCCAATTTAACCAAAATGTTATGGATCCTCTTTTTTCTCATAACGCTTCAAAAATGCCATAAACTTTTCTTTATGTTTGTCCGGATGGAAAAACTTTATTTTGAGCAACTTCTCAAGCTCCTGGCTATGCGAGAGAATGTGGCTATCACAGGTAAGCATGCATTGACATCCACTTTTGAATGCAGAATCAACATGTTTCGAGTCTTTTGTGTTCTCTTCTCCAATAATATTGCAAATCTCACTATAGCGTGACGAAGGGCTAAATTCCTCCCAACTGAAATCTAGTTTGTTCAAGGGAATTTTGAGCTCCTCCCAAGTTGCTTCAGAAGGTGTGGCTACTTCTTTGATCGGCTTAGCTCTTTGATCGTAAGGGAACAGAACTAGGATGATCCTGCTCTCTTTTTGGAGATCTTTCAGCCATTGTCGTAAAGCATGATGTTCACAATAAACCTTCATGAGCGTCTGTATAGAATAAGCATAACATTATCGTATATTAGAGTACTATATTCAAATATTTTTCATATCTCAACCCGTTTGTCAAGGGAAAGAAAGCAGAAGATACTAAAAATTTTTACTTGATCTAAATCGTGATGCAGTATAGTATCGAATTTTCTAATATTATCCTGCAGTAACTATAAAAAATAAATGCAAGAGTTTAGGCGCTTTTTGAGGGGAAGTCACATTCGAGAGAAGTATATACCCCATTATGTGAGATGGGTGTGAGGTGTTATGCCTTTTTAGAGGAAGATCTTTCACGTCAGATTGATAACCCTCAGAAGAACCGATTTTTGAAACATCTCTCCAGCCCATTTAAGCAGTGGCAGGTGAGGCAGGCTGATTGCGCTATCAAACTCTACCAGTACTTCTTATCCCAAAACCAAAAGGGAGAAGATATTAAAAAGATATCCATAAAGGCGTGGCAGTGGCTGGAGGAGGAAGCCACCAGGCTCCTTCAGCTCAAACACAGGGCCTACAGGACGGAGAAGACCTACTTAGGGTGGATTCGCAGGTTTGGGGAGTTTCTGGATTACAAGGCCTCTGAGGGGTTAAAGGGTCAGGATTTGCAGGATTTTCTCACCTATTTGGCGGTGGAGGGGAAGGTGGCCCCTCCACTCAGAATCAGGCCCTAAATGCCATAGTCTTTCTCTTCAAGGAGGTCTTTCAGATCTTTGAGAGGATGTCTGGGGTGCATAGGCTCATGGCCATGCTCATTTATGGATGTGGGCTGAGGTTGAGTGAGTGCATGGGTTTGAGGATAAAGGATATAGAGTTAGAGAGGGGGCTGGTTACGGTGAGGTCTGGTAAAGGGGATGAGGATAGGGTCACAGTTCTACCTGAAAGCTTAATGGAGGATATAAGAGAACAGATGGGCAGGGCGAGGGGGATTTATGAGGAGGATCGCAGGAGGGGTCTCCCTGGGGTGGCCCTTCCCTATGCCTTGGAGAGAAAATATCCCAACGCCGGAAAGAAATGGGAGTGGTTCTGGCTCTTCCCTTCTCAGTCCCTCTCTGTAGATCCCAGAACTGCTACAGTGAGGCGGCATCATATGCATCCTGCCTCCTTGCAGAGGGCCTTCAAGAGGGCGGTACAGGAGGCGGGGATAGACAAACCTGTCAGTGTTCACACCTTGCGACACAGCTTTGCCACCCATCTGTTGGAGAGCGGATATGACATAAGGACCGTTCAGGAGCTTCTTGGCCACAAGCATCTGCAGACAACCATGATCTACACCCATGTGGCCAAGAAGAACTTGCTCAGCGTTAAAAGTCCTTTGGACGCAATTTGATGCAAGGTGTCTTGCGTATTAGCGTCCTTCCTCATCTTAGATCTTTACCACCACTTTCATCTTCCTATCCTTTAAGGCTTATCCATGTTGCTTCACTGCCCGCCCAGCTTGACAAAAAATAGGAGTTGAATTAATATCTATAAAAATGTCAAATTTTTTGTTTCTTTATCGAGGCTATGGAAAAGACCGGCATAGTAAGGCATCAGCTTTATCTGGAGCACAAAACAGGGGTACTCCACTTAGAGAATCCCTATCGGCTTCAGTCTATTTATAATATGTTGGAGGACAGGGACTTTGGCGAAACCCTAGTGGACATAGAGCCCCGATATGCGACACTGGAAGAGCTCAACTGGGTCCATGACCCCCGTTATGTGGACCGGGTATTGGACAGTGCGGAGAAGGCCCAGATCAGGTTCGATCCCGATACGGTGACTTCCCCTAAGACATACAAAGCCGCTTGGCTGGCAGCAGGGGGGGTGATGGAAGCTATCAGAGGCGTTTTGAGAGGAGAAGTACGCAATGCTTTTGCCCTTATCAGACCACCAGGACATCATGCCGAGAGGGATCGGGCCATGGGTTTTTGTATATTCAACAATGAGGCCATCGGGGCAAAGTATGCTCTGAAGGCCCATGGATTGGAGAGGGTGTTGATCATCGACTGGGACCTCCATCACGGCAACGGCATCCAACATATCTTTTACGACGACCCCCATGTCCTGTATTTTTCCCTTCACCGCCACCC
>QMLM01000265.1 GCA_003646745.1 Deltaproteobacteria bacterium
ATGGTTTTAATTTTTTTACAGGAGTTCCTTGTTCTTATCTTTCTCCTCTTTGTGAGATTCTAGGGCAGAAGGATCAATCCTTTCATGTTCCGGCACCAAGAGAAGATATTGCCCTAGGTCTGGCGGCAGGGGCTTACCTAGCAGGAAAATTACCTGTGATTTATATGCAAAATTCCGGACTGGGCTACTGTCTGGAGGCCTTTGCCTCGCTGCATTTAATTTATCATATCCCTGCTCTGGTGTTAGTTAGTTATCGCGGACCGCAAGATCAAGGCTGGGAGGAACACCTGATAATGGGGAGGCACACTGAGGATTTGCTAAGTACCTTTCAAATGAAATACTCTATCTTCAAAGGTAAGGTGGTTGATGTAGATATCGAAGGGATTAAGCGATATTTGGTTGATCAGGAACTTCCCCATTTTTTACTCATCACCAAAGGAGCGCTGAAGTGAACCGGTGGGAGGCCATCAGACTAGTAATCGATAAACTTTCGGGAGATGAACTTCTAATCCATGCCAATGGGGCTATAAGTCGGGAATCCTTCTTTTGCCGTGATAGAAGGGAAAATTTCTACTTACTTGGTTCCATGGGATTGGCCTCTTCTGTGGCTCTGGGTGTAGCGTTAAGCCAACCCCAGCGCAAAGTAATTGTCTTAGATGGAGATGGGAATATTTTGATGGGACTGGGCAATCTGGCACTCATAGGTGCAGTAAAACCCCCAAATCTCATTCATCTAGTCCTGGACAATCAAGCATATGGGACAACCGGTAATCAGCCGACGATTTCTCCTCATATTCCCATATACCAGATAGCTCAGGCGGCTGGTTACCGAGAGTCTTATCTCATCGATCAGGGGGATGAGCTCCAAGGGGTCTTTACAAGATCTCTTTCCCATTTAGGGCCAATCTTTATCCAAATTAAAGTAAGTCAGGAAGTTTCTCAAAGCTGCCCTCGTATCCCCTACACAGCCCGCAAGATCAAAGAGAGATTCATGACTGTTTTTAAGTAAACATCATTTTCTGCACGAAGAGGGCTTATCTAGTAAACATATCAATGTACTTAAACAGCTCTGAATCGGACCTCAGGAGGAAGGTGGTCTCTTTGTCTATGATTTTTCTATAGCTCTCCAGGGTCCTCACAAAGTCATAAAACTGGGGGTCTTTTTTAAAGGCCTCAGCATAGATCTTGATGGCCTCTGCCTCCGCCTTGCCTTTTATGGTTTGGGCCTGCCTGTAGGCCTCTGCCAAGATGATGGCCCTCTGTTTGTCCGTTTCTGCCCTGATCTTGGCCGCCTCCTCCGCCCCTTGCGAGCGATACTTCTTGGCTATCCTGTTTCTTTCTGCCTTCATCCTGGCATACACACTTTCTTCCACTTCCCTCGGTAGATCCGCCCTTTTGATCCTTACGTCTATGATCTTGATCCCGTATTGTCTGGCCTTCTGATCGCTTTTCTCCCAAACGATCTTCATTATCCCCTCTCTATGGACATCGATTATATCCGATAGATTAACCTTGGCCATTTCCTCTCTTAAATCGGCATAGATGATGTCATCTAGCCTTGCCTGGGCCCCCCTCACATTCCTGACGGTTTGGTAGAGTTTAAGGGGATCTACGATCTTCCAGCGGGCATAGTTATCCACCACCAGGTTCTTTTTGTCCTTGGTGAGGATCTCAGCGGGGGCAGCATCGTATTCCAGCACCCTCTTGTCAAAATAATGGGCGGTCTGGATGAAAGGGATCTTAAGGTGAAGCCCCGCCTCCTTCACCGTCCGGATGTACTTCCCCATTTGGGTGATGATAACGGTTTGGGTTTCATCTACGGTGAAGAAGCTACCATTTGCTGCTATAACTGCTGCCACTAATGCCACAATGATTATTAAGCCCTTAGCGCTCATTTTATCTCCTTTATAGTCTTTTCTTTAAGGATCTCTTCCCTCATCTCAAGGGGCAAAAATTGTACTAGATTGCCCCCTACTTTTGAGTCGATGATGAACTTTTTAATATTGGGTAAGATCTCTTCCATGGTCTCCAGATATAATCTCTTTTTGGTGACATCCTTTGCCTTTTTGTATTCCTTTAGTACGGATAAAAATCTTGCAGTATCCCCCTTGGCGCGGGCTATCCTTTCTGCCCTATAGGCCTCGGCCTCTTTTATCACCTGGACTGCCTTCCCCTTTGCCTTGGGGATGATGTCTTCTTGATAGCCCCTGGCCTCATAGATGAGCCTCTCCCTGTCTTCTTTGGCGCTCACCACGTCTTTAAAGGCGGCTTCCACCTCCTTAGGTGGACGCACAGTCTGTAGCTTCACCTCGGTTATCAACAATCCAGATTCATAACCATCCATTATCCTCTGTAAAAGGACCTTGATCTCCTGCTGGATGCGGAGTCTGCCCACGGTCAAGGCGTCATCGATGGTACTGGCGCCGATTATCTGCCTCAAGGCTGCCTCGCTGGCATCCCGGAGGGTCCCCTTTGGATCTTTGACTTTAAAGAGATAGTCAGGGGCATTTTTTATCTTATATTGGACGATGATCTGGGCATCCACTATATTCTCATCTCCAGTCAACATCAATGACTCTTCCTCTATAAATTGGTACCTGGCTGGAGGCCCTGGATCTACCGTCCTGAAGCCTATCTCAAGCCTTTTGATCTCGGTTACCTTAGGGGTATCTGCCTTTTCGATGGGCCAGGGGAGATGG
>QMLM01000266.1 GCA_003646745.1 Deltaproteobacteria bacterium
CGATCAAGCTACCCTGGGGAAATTGGCCGGTAGAATCGGTCATCTAGATACCTTTCTCTCCAACGGATATAAAGATGCGCTGGAGGATTTTCGCACCCTGGCAGAGGTGAACCCAAGATGTTGCGAGTGTCAATATCTTTATGGGATTATTCTTTTCAATAACTCATCCAATAATAACGAGGCAATCAAGATCTTTGAGGGATTAAGAAGGGCGGGTTTTTGTCCAAAGTCCCTCCTAAGGGACTTGGCCCTAGCCTATGAGAAGAACGATATGCTTCTGGAGGCGATCGATACCTACAGGCAAATGGGTGAGGATCTGTTTGCGCACAAGAGGCTCAAGGCCCTTTATCTAAGGCTCGGCGATATGGAGGAGGTAAAATTCTATGATGAGCTGATAAAGCGAGACCTATCTGATTAAAATAACCTATATGGCGGGTTTTAACGGGGGCGAGGCGGAGGCAAGTTTACCATTAAGTCCCTTCCATATTTTGCGCCACTGCTTTGGCTGTTGAAAGAGGGCCTTTATAATGAGGCTCGGGTAATCGATATCTCCATGGGTGCTGATGACATCCCGGATGGTTTTGTTGTCTAAGATGGTAAAGATAAAATTGAACTCATTATTACGGAGGTGGCCGAAGAGACGGCGTAGAGACATTCCGATGGAGAGTTCACGGCCTAACTTCTCCCGCCATTTGGTCTCGTAAGTTGTAAGGGCAACGTTGCTGTAATGGGTTAGGACACAATCGGCTGCCACCTGCCCCGCTATCTTTGCAGCGACAATACCAGTAAAAAGTCCTCCTCCGGAGGTGGGTTTGGCTTGGGCGGCGGCATCGCCGACTACCATTACCCTATCTGTAGTCGTCCTGGTTCTGGGACCGATGGGTATGAGGCCGGCGTTGACCTTCATGGGTTTTAAATTGAGTTTTTGCAGGAGCCTCTTCAAAAGGGCAGAGGCATGCTTCATTCGGTTAGTGGCTAAACCCACCCGGGCGATACCCTCCTCGGCCGGAACCACCCAGGCAAAGAACCCCGGGGCTAGGTTTTGATCGAAAAAGACCTCTATGAAATCGGGCCTTTCCGGTTCATACCGGGATGTGGCCTGAAGGCCCAAGAGGAACTGCCCTGGTGGAGGCAGCTTTGCCCAATTGGCCACTTGGCTTTTTGCCCCGTCGGCACCTATAATTACTTTTGTCTGCGCTCGATAAAGGCAGCCGCCCCTTTCGACCATTACCCATTGATTATCAAGGCCGGTCACCCGGCTTTTTGTAATAAATTCCGTCCCGGCCTCTTTGGCCATCTCCAGCAGTTTAAAGTTAAAGAGACATCGATCAATGACCACAGCCCGGGTATCCTTTGCCTCGATCTGCAACAAGCGGCCATTGGGGGCGTGGATTCTGCCCCCTTTGATCTCGCGGAGGACTACCTCGTGGCCGAGTTCTGACTCTTTCAGACAGCGGGGGCTGATAATACCTGTACAGCGATTCGGGTAAGTTGGGGTTTCTCCCCTCTCTACCAAGAGCACCCTTGCCCCGTGACGGGCAGCAGACCTAGCTGCCACAGCTCCCACAGGGCCAGCACCTACGATAACGACGTCATAATTGCCAAGACTTCTCATTCTGATAGATTACCAGCCTTCTCCGCTTTCATCCTCCGTTGGAGGAAATAGACCAATCTGACTTTTAAATGATTACTCCCCCAGCTCTATGAGAGTTTAAGTAGCTTACCCATGGTATGTCAACAATATTTTTTGCCCTATGAGTTTTTCATATAAAAGGCCCTTTGATCCTCTGAAATCTATTGATATATTTATTTTTTTCCTTTAAGCTACTTTTCTAAAATTCCAAGGGGTAATCTTATGAAAATAGCTAGATTTCTCTACAAAGGTAAAGAGGGATTTGGGATTGTAAAAGGTGGACAGATCCAGGTAGCGGAGGGGGATATGTTTGCCGAATTCCGCCCTACCCGCAGCGTTTACCCTCTAGAGGAGGTCAAACTTCTGCCCCCCACCCGACCCTCCAAGATCGTGGCCTTGGGGTTGAACTATAAGGACCACGCCGAAGAGATTGGACAAAGACCCCCCGAAGAACCTATCATCTTTTTAAAGCCGAGCTCCGCCGTCATCGGACACCTGGACGATATTATCTATCCCCCTATGTCTCAGAGGATAGATTACGAAGGGGAGCTGGGAATTGTGCTCGGGAAGGTGACCAAAGGGGTCGCAGAGAAAGAGGCTGATAAGTTCATCCTGGGGTACACCTGCTTTAACGATGTGACAGCCAGAGACCTACAGCAGAAAGATAGGCAGTGGAGCAGGTGCAAAGGGTTTGATACCTTCGCCCCTGTAGGTCCGTGGATCGAAACGGATATAGATCCTGTAGGTCTAAAATTGGAGACCTTTCTTAATGGAGTGTGTAGACAATCCTCCAGTACCTCCAACCTCATCTTCACACCAAGGCAACTGGTGAGCTTTATCTCGCAGATAATGACCCTCTATCCAGGGGATGTGATCGCAACCGGTACTCCCTCAGGGACAGGCCCCATGGAGGTGGGAGATAAGATAGAAGTAGTAATCGAGGGAATAGGAAGGTTGATAAACTTTGTCAAGAAAGAATAGCTCAATTATATTTGCCCTTCCTCCTTCCATTTCATCGACTTAGATCTATACCTTGCGGCACCTATAA
>QMLM01000267.1 GCA_003646745.1 Deltaproteobacteria bacterium
CATAATAGTGAGAAGGGAGGACAATCGCCCACAGCCTCGGCTGGACAGGAATGAGGCGGAAGGGATGGCCTGTGTGGTGGGAAGGTTGAGGGAGTGCCCCATCTTGGACTATAAGTGTTTTGTCTTGAGCCATAACACCATCCGAGGGGCATCGGGAGCCGCCATTTTGAATGCCGAATACTTGTATAAAAAGGGTTATCTCTAAATGGCACACACTGAAGGCAACAGAAAAAGAGGGGAACCCTCTTATGCCGAGCAGATCAAGGCCCTCTCGGAGATCAGCAAGGCCATCTCCTCTGATCTCTATCTAGAGGACATCCTGAGACTTATAGTGACGGTCACGGCCAATGTGATGGATTCCAAGATCTGCTCGCTATGGTTGTTGGATGAGCGCAAAAAGACCTTTTCCTTGAAGGCCACCCAGAGTATGAGTAAAGAGTATCTAAAGGAGAGGGTTCTGCGGATGGGGGAGGGGGTGGTAGGTTGGGTAGCCCAAGAGAGAAAGCCCGCCAAGATCTTCAACGTCTTGGAAGAACCTCGTTATAAAGAAAAAGAGCTAGCCCGCAAAGAGGGTCTCTGCTCTATGCTGAGCGTCCCCATGGTGGTGAGGGGAAAGGTAATCGGGGTGATAAACTGCTATACTTCTTACCCCCACCACTTTACCGATACTGAAGAGGCCATCCTAACCACCGTGGCCAACCAAGCGGCCATCTGCATCGAGAACACCGAGCTAATGGTGAAGACCAAGGTGATCCAGGAGGAGTTAGAGACGAGGAAGTTGGTGGAGAGGGCCAAGGGGATTTTGATGAAAGAGCTCAGCCTAAATGAGGAGGAGGCCTTTCGGCGCATCAGGAAAAAGAGTATGGACACCCGCCGCTCTATGCGAGAGGTGGCCGAGGCCATCATCCTCGCCCACGAGATAGAATCTTGAGGTCATTTTCTTCTCATAAATATTGAGGCAGCAGGATTGAGAATTGTTCAAGGTCCTCTTTTTAAAAAAGGAGGCCGATGAGGGCAGCAGGGGAATAGTTCATGAACTTTGCTCTCGAAATTTCGACTGTGAACAAATAGCTCCAGATGAGGATTTAAATGTGGAAATAATCAATAGGGCTCCCGACTTAATAATCTTGGATATAGAAGTCTCCTCCTTGGCCCCTTCGATAATTCACATGATAAAAGAGCTGAGCAGGGAAAGACCTATCCCCATTTTGGCTTTGATATCAAAGGAGCTTTTGAAGGGGGGCGAGATCCCCCGTATGGTGGGAGATTTTGCCACCAAACCTTGCGAAACTGAGGAGATAGTGGTCAGAACCGAGAAGATATTGAAGGAAACATACACTGTTGAGAGCAAAGACCTCATCAGATGTGGGAATTTACTGATAGACCTATCCCGACGTGAGGCCACCATAGAAGGTAGATCTCTCCCCCTCACTTTTAAGGAATATGAGCTTTTGAGGTTTCTCGCCGCCAACCGTGGACGGGCCTTTACCCGTGAGGCCTTGCTCAACAAGATCTGGGGTTATGATTACTACGGTGGAGAAAGGACAGTAGATGTACACATAAGGAGGCTGAGGTTTTTTTCTCTTTCGTAATATTCCCGTAACAAATTGGTGTTTACATAGCTAAAATCTACGAAAAGGAGGAGGAGATATGGAAGGTACCAAAGAGGCAAAGGAATATGTGCTCAATGTGGTGAAGGAGCAAAAGGTGAAGTTTATCAAGTTATGGTTTACCGACATCCTGGGTTTCCTAAAGAGCTTTACCATAACGGCCGAAGAGCTTCCAGATGCCCTGGAGGGTGGAGTGGGTTTTGATGGTTCCTCCATAGAGGGATTCGTCAGGATAGAGGAGAGCGATATGATCGCCATGCCCGACCCTACCACCTTTTGTATCCTTCCTTGGAGGCCCAAAGAGTATGGAGTGGCAAGGATGTTTTGCGACATCTATAGGCCGGAGGGGAATCCCTTTGAGGGTGACCCCCGCTATGTCTTGAAAAGAAATCTCCAAAGGGCCGCCGAGAAGGGTTTTACCTACTACGTAGGTCCAGAGCTAGAGTACTTCTATTTCAAGAGCTCTGAAGGGACAGAATTTCTGGACATGGGTGGTTATTTCGACGCCACCACCTTGGATCTGGCGGTAGATCTGCGTCGGCAAACGGTGCTTATCCTCGAGGAGATGGGGATAGCCGTGGAGTACAGCCATCATGAGGTGGCTTACAGCCAGCATGAAGTCGACATGAAATATACAGATGCCCTTACGATGGCCGATAACGTCACGACTTATAAGGTGGTTGTGAAACAGGTCGCCTTACAGAACGGGGTTTACGCCACTTTTATGCCCAAGCCGGTCTTCGGTATAAATGGGAGCGGGATGCATACCCACCAATCCCTCTTCAGCGGGAGCCAAAATGCCTTCTTTGACCCCAAAGACCCTTACCACCTCTCCCAGACCGGACGCAGCTTCATCGCCGGTTTGCTTAAACATGCTCCGGAGATGACGGCGGTGACCTGTCAGTGGGTGAACTCCTATAAAAGGCTTGTGCCCGGTTATGAAGCCCCGGCCTATATCTCTTGGGGCACCAGGAATCGCTCGGCCCTTGTAAGGGTGCCAGAGTATAAACCTGGAAAGGAGAAAGCTACCAGGGCTGAATTCCGTTCCCCTGACCCTGCTTGTAACCC
>QMLM01000268.1 GCA_003646745.1 Deltaproteobacteria bacterium
ACCATGGGGTCAGAATCAAGGACTCGGCGCTTGTGGCGGCAGCGGTGCTGAGCCATCGCTACATTTCCGATAGGTTCTTGCCTGATAAGGCCATCGACCTGATAGATGAAGCTGCCGCCAAGATCCGCACCGAGATTGATAGCATGCCTGTGCATCTGGATGAGATAACCCGGCGTCTGATGCAGTTGGAGATAGAAAGAGAAGCCCTCAAGAAGGAAAAAGACGCCGCCTCCAAAGAGAGGCTCAAACGGCTGGAGCGAGAGTTGGTGGATCTTAAGACCCAAGCCGATACCCTCAAGGCCCAGTGGGAGGCGGAGAAGGAGGTCATTTCCAAGGTAAGGGCCTTGAAGAGAGAAATTGAGGAGATCAAGGTACAAGTTGAACAGGCGGAAAGGGACTACGATCTGAACCGAGCCGCTGAGCTAAAGTACGGCAGGCTTGCCGATCTGGAACATAAGTTGCGGGCAGAGGAGGAGCAACTCCAAAAGAAACAGGGTGGCACAATGCTCTTAAAAGAGGAAGTGGATGAAGAGGACATCGCTCTGGTGGTGAGCCGCTGGACCGGCATACCTGTGAGCAAGCTCTTGGAGGGGGAGAAGGAAAAGCTGCTGCGTCTAGAGGAGGAGCTCCACCGAAGGGTGGTGGGGCAGGATGAAGCGGTTCAAGCGGTTGCAAACGCCGTCATTCGGGCTCGGGCTGGGATTAAGAATCCCAACCGCCCCATCGGCAGCTTTATCTTCCTGGGCCCCACGGGGGTGGGCAAGACAGAGCTCGCCCGTGCCCTGGCAGAGGCCCTCTTTGACGACGAAAACAACATGGTCCGCATCGACATGTCCGAATATATGGAAAGGCACACCGTGGCCAGGCTCATCGGAGCCCCTCCGGGGTACGTAGGCTATGAAGAAGGCGGTCAGCTCACCGAGGCGGTGCGCAGAAAGCCTTATTCGGTAATCCTCTTCGATGAGATAGAAAAGGCCCACCACGATGTTTTCAATATTCTGTTACAGATCCTGGATGACGGCAGGCTAACCGACTCCCACGGTAGAACGGTGGATTTTAAAAACACCGTTATCATCATGACCTCCAATATAGGCAGCAACTATATACTCGAGTCCCAAGGGACGGAGGAGGAGAGCTATCAGAGGATGAAGGAGCAGGTGCTGGCGGCTATGCGACAACACTTCCGACCCGAGTTTCTCAATAGGGTGGATGAAATTGTGGTCTTTCGCTCCCTCACCCAGCAGCAGTTGCTGGCCATCGTCCAGATCCAAGTAGGTCACCTCCAGGCCCGCCTCAGCGAAAGAGGAATCACCCTGGAGTTAACAGAGGAAGCCAGGGAATACTTGGCCAGGGCAGGATATGATCCGGTTTATGGGGCACGCCCGCTCAAAAGGGTCATACAGAGGGAGCTGGAGACCCCCCTCGCCAAACAAATGGTGGAGGGGAAGGTGCTGGATGGCAGCAAAGTTATTGCGCAGTTGCAGGATGGACGAATCGTCTTCCGGATTGAAGTCCCCTCAGTTGCGGATATAGAAGGAGAAGTAGCCTATGCTAATTGAGGCCCCTCCTGGGGACTTCCAAAAAAAACGACCTTGACTTTTGAGATCAAGTGAGTTAAACCCTTCTCCACAATCTTCATAGAGGAAGATTAAATGGGTATAGGGATCTATTTCCGTGAGACGCGGCCGCAGTTTCTCCTGCTCACCCCGGTGTGCTTCTGCATCGGTGTGGGAACGGCTGCCTGGGTCGAAGGGGGACTTGGATACCTCCCATGGGGGTATGCCGTTGTTGCCTTCGTGGGCGCCCTCTTTGCCCATGTAGCCACCAATATCCTCAACGACTACTTTGACTTTACCAGCGGCCTGGATCTAATGACCCATCCAACTCCCTTTAGCGGAGGCAGTGGAATTCTCCCCCAGGGTCTTATGAGCCCCACCAAGGCCCTCATCTTCGGAGTTATCTCCCTAGGCATTACAGCGGCGGTCGGCATTTTTTTCTTGACGGTGCGAGGGTGGGGGCTTTTGCCTCTCGGTCTCCTTGGGATGCTTTTGGTGATTGTTTACACCCCATGGGTTACTAAAAAACCATCCCTATGTCTTATCGCCCCTGGCCTGGGATTCGGCCCCCTAATGGTCATGGGGACCCATTATGTACTGACTGGCAGGTATGATGGGGTGGCACTTCTGGCATCATTGGTCCCCGGCCTTTTGGTAAGCAATCTCCTGCTGCTCAACCAGTTTCCAGATGTAGAGGCCGATGCTGCGGCAAGCAGACGTCATCTCCCTATTGTGATCGGACGCACTGCCAGTGCTCGAGTCTACGCCGCTATAGCCTTGGGGACATACCTTTGGGTTGCAGCGGCCTGGGTCCTCGGTTACTTTCCCCCTGGCACTCTCATCGCACTGCTTTTGCTCCCCCTGGCTGTAGCCACCATCAGGGGGGTGATGAAAAACGCCGAACAAATAGAAAGGCTGGTCCCCTATTTGGCCAAAAACGTGATCTACACCCTGATAACTCCCCTTCTGCTCGGCATCGGCTTTATGCTCTCTTAGGAGAGCAGCCGGCGCCGTTCGCAACCATTTTGCCTAACCCCCTCTCCCCGTTCACCCCTAAAAGCATTACCTCCACCTCTTGGCCCATCAGCTCATCCCCCCCTTCCAAGAGACAGAAGATG
>QMLM01000269.1 GCA_003646745.1 Deltaproteobacteria bacterium
CTCTTGATGAATTCGTCCACCATCCCGCTGCCAAGGGGACCTGGCCGATAGAGGGCCACTAAGGCGATTAAGTCCTTAAAGGTCTCTGGACGCAACTTCACTAATAAATCCCTCATACCAGAGCTTTCCAACTGAAATATCCCGGTGGTGTCACCAGTACTGAGCAGTTTGTAGGTCTTTTGATCATCTAAAGGGATGCGGACAAGCTCAATCTCCTCCCCTCTGGTCCTCTTAATCAACTCTGCCGCCTTTCTCAGGACCGTTAGGGTCTTTAGCCCCAAAAAATCGAACTTCACCAGGCCTACCCGTTCCACATCTTTCATGGCATACTGAGTGACCACCTCACCGTTTCCGCCCTTATACAGCGGGATGTATTCCATCAATGGACGATGGGAAATGACCACACCTGCCGCATGGGTGGAGGCATGACGAACCATCCCCTCTAAGGAACGGGCCAAAGAAAGAAGTCTCGATACCGTTTCATCACGGGCGGCCAACTCCTTCAACCTCGGCTCCTGCTCCAAGGCCTGATCCAGGGTTATGTTGAGGGCGCTAGGGATAAGTTTAGCGATGACGTCCACTTCCCTATAAGGCAGATCCAGCACCCGCCCAACATCCCTCACCACCGCTTTAGCCTGCATCTTACCGAAAGTGATGATCTGAGCCACGTTCTCCTTCCCATATTTTTCGGTTACATATCTGATTACCTCATCCCTTCCTTCTATACAGAAGTCCACATCGATGTCAGGAAGGCTTATACGCTCAGGATTGAGAAACCTCTCAAAGAGGAGATCATATTCCAATGGGTCAATATCCGTTATTCCTAGAGAATAGGCTACCAAACTCCCCGCCGCAGATCCCCGCCCAGGCCCTACAGGGATCCCCTTCCCCTTGGCATAATTGACGAAGTCGGCCACGATAAGGAAGTAGCCGGCAAACCCCATGGACTTGATGATAGACAATTCATCGCGTAGCCTCTTAAAGTACCTCTTCTGCTCCTGCTGAGATTTTTGGGTATAGGAGAGACGTCTTTGCAGACCCTCCTGAGCCATTTTTTCAAGATAGAGATCTAACGGCTCCCCTGTGGGGGGCTTAAAATGAGGTAAGTGATATTGCTCAAATCTCAACTCCAGGTTGCATCTTTCGGCTATCTCCACGGTGTTCTTCAGTGCCTCTGGCCAGTGGCCGAACAACCTCTCCATCTCTTCCCCGGAGCGGAAGTAAAACTGATCGCTGGAAAACTTCATTCTCTTGGGGTCCTTGATGGTCTTACCGGTCTGGATACATAGTAACACATCATGCAATACAGCATCCTCTTGCCGTAGATAGTGACAATCGTTGGTGGCCACCAAAGGTATCCCCAACTCCTGGCCCAATTCCAGAAGGCCCTGGTTGACCGTTTTCTGTTCCTCAAGGCCGTTGTCCTGGACCTCTAAGTAAAACCTTCCTCCATCAAAGACCTCCTTGTACCAAGCTGCAGCCTCCTTGGCCTGCTGTCTCCTTCCGGTACTCAATAGATAAGGGATCTCCCCTTTCAAACAACTGCTGAGAGCTATCAACCCTTTATTAAACTTCTCCAAAAGCTCCTTGTCCACACGAGGTTTATAATAAAACCCCTCTAAGTGAGCGAGGCTTACCAAACGAATGAGATTCACGTAACCCTCTTGGTTTTTTACCAGCAGTACCAGATGGTAGGAAGCATCTTTGAGATTACCTGCTTCCTTTTTGAATCGTGACTCTGGGGCCACATAGATCTCACACCCAATGATTGGCTTTATTCCATGGCGGATGGCCCCGTTGTAGAACTCAATCGCCCCGAACATGTTCCCATGGTCAGTTAAGGCTAATGCCTTCATCCCATAACTGCGGGCTAGGGGGAATAGTTCCTCAAAACGGATGGCTCCATCCAACAGACTGTATTGGCTATGAAGATGGAGATGGACAAAATCCCTCATCTCTTCCTCCTCGATGAAGGTCTAAGCACATGCTCAACAAAAAGAAACGGCAGCCTGAGTTGGTTTTCCCCAAAAAGGCAATCCAAAAAAGAGGGGGGAATCCCCCTCGAGAAAAAGACATATACAGAAAAATATACTTTTCCAACCCCTTTATTCCCACTCAATGGTACTGGGAGGTTTGGAGCTGATGTCATAGACCACCCGATTCACCCCTTTTACCTCATTTGTGATGCGATTGGCTACCTTCCCCAACAGTTCATAAGGCAACCTTACCCAATCCGCTGTCATGCCATCAAAGCTGGAGACCACCCTTAAGGCAATTACATGTTCATAAGTCCTCCCATCACCCATCACTCCCACTGTCCTGATCGGAAGCAGCACGGCGAAAGATTGCCAAACCTCCCGATAGAGGCCACCTTTAACCATTTCTTCCTGAACAATAGCATCCGCCTCACGCAAGATCTCCAATCTCTCCTCAGTCACCTCTCCGATTACTCTTACAGCCAGACCTGGGCCAGGAAAGGGTTGTCGGTGGACGATCGAATCTGGAAGGCCCAATTCCTCCGCTACCCTCCTAACCTCATCTTTGAAGAGCTCTCGCAAAGGCTCGATGAGCCTCAACTTCATCCTCTCTGGGAGTCCCCCCACATTGTGGTGGCTTTTAATGGTAGCGGAAGGACCCCTAAAGGACACAC
>QMLM01000270.1 GCA_003646745.1 Deltaproteobacteria bacterium
GCCCCGATAATCGCGAATATGTCCTTTTCCTTTACGGAAAAGGAGACCCCTTGAATTGCTGTACTCACATGATGGTAAACTACTTCCAGCTTCTTTACTTCTAACATCAACATTACCTCTCAAAGCTACCGTTTGGTAATCATCAAAGGCCGGTACTTGAATGGCCAGAGTTCAAAGAACACCCTGATTCGTCTCCATATTTCAATCAGCCCAAGTGGCTCCACCAGGATGAAAAAGATGATTATCAAACCAAAGACACCTGATTCAATGGCGAAAAAATACTCCTTTATTACGATAGGAACATCGATTAGGCCAAAGAGATACATCAGTAAATGGGGAATAAGGGTTATTAGAACGGCCCCCATGATAGATCCCAGGACCGATCCGACGCCACCGACAATAATCATAGCAATGTAGGACACAGTCAGGTAAAAAGTGTATTCATCGGCACTCACCATATTTGTATAGTAGGCATACAGCCCTCCTTCGATAGAAGTAATAGCAGTACCTACCATAAAGGCCAGAACCTTGTAGCGCCCGATATTGATGCCCATAGCCCTTGCCGAGATGTCCCTGTCCCTGATGGCAATCCACGCACGACCCGGTCGCGATCTCAGTAAGTTGGTGATAAAAAGGGCCGTTAACCAGACGAAACCGGCCAGGACAAAATACCAGTTCTTTCCCCCTGATATGACAAAAGGGCCGATGGAAGGATCAACCACCTTTATACTGTGTCCATAACCGGCATAGAATTGATACTCCCTGGCGACATAAAGGATAATGAAGTGCATGGCAAGCGTGCTGATCCCGAGATAAAGGCCTTTTAGGCGAAAGGATGGGAGGCCTGCCAAAAGCCCCAAAAAGGCCCCAACTACACCTGCAGCAGGGATAGAGAACCATATGGGCATTCCCCATCTGCTGGCACAAATTGCGACGGTAAAGGCCCCGGCACACATGAACCCGGCATGGCCCAGGGAGAGCAAACCTGCAACGCCTGTGACAAGATTCAGGGCCATAGCCCCGATGCAGGCGATCATTATAAGATTTGCTATATGGACGAAAAAAGGAGTGACAATAAAGGGGAGCGCCAAAAAGAAAACAATTCCGACAACCGCCCATTTTCGGCGAAACGGCGTATCGAAAGCACTAATAACCATATCCTGGGGATATGATACCTTCATATAAGGGCTTTTTGAGTAGCGCTTGATATCTCCTTTATTAGACACGTTCAAGCTCCTCCTCCGTTCCGAGGATACCCCACGGTTTTACGAGTAATACGACCATCATGATCATAAAAGGAACTGAATCGGCTAGCCTGGGGTTAAAATAGTAAACGGTGAGCTTCTCGGCAAAGGCGATAATAAGCGCCCCTGGAATTGCTCCACCAAGGCTGTCGAGGCCTCCCACCAAAGCAACGGCAAGGCCTTTAATGACCATATTACCCATGTGCAGGCTCACCCCGTAGTTTGCGCCGAAAAGGACGCCTGCCATGCCGGTGACAAACACCCCTATACCCCAGGCAACGCCAGTGACAAAAAAGATATTTATCCCTCGTTGGGCAGAGAGTAAAATATTCTCTGCAGCAGCTCGCATGTGTCGACCTATCTTTGAAAAGCGATAAAAGGCCCACAGCCCAAAAAATATGACGACAGTACATATAAGGGTAATAATCTCAGTGGAACTAACAGCAACTCCCCACGGAAACCTATAGTATGCACGCCAGCCAAGGGAAATGTTCTCCATGCTGCCCCGCCATATGAGCACTGCCAATGCATTAAGGATAATCCCGAGGGCCACCGTGAGAATAATTGTGGCAAGTAATGGCTCACCAATCATCGGCCTCACCAGCAGGATATAGATGACTAAACCCAATACAAAGCTAAATAGCAACGACAAGCCGATAGGAACGACAACCGGACCGCCTATGAAAGAGGCCATGGTTGCTGCCAGATACCCTATAACCAGGGCCAAATCCGCATAGGCAAAGTTCAAGACACGGCTCGCCTTATAAATGGTTACGAAACCGCATCCGAGCAGGGCGTACATGGAGCTCAGGATGATGGAAGATACTATGAGCTGCATAACAGCTTTCCTCGCAGTTTTTGTTGGCCCAATCTATTCATAATCTCACTCTATACTTGTCTACCGATCCGGTCACAGGCCAGGGGACCAAAACACTTACCATGAATGGGGCTGGATGGCCCCTCCCCCGGCCGTAAGGGTAAAAGGTTTCTTCTACATAAAACTCCCTACTTGGCCCCTTTTGCAATTTTTGCCGGCTCCATCTTTACCCATCCCATAGCATCTACCATGAGCTTCTTCTCGGGATCCCAGCGATAGCATTTGATATATGAGGGCCCGCGGTGATCGGTCTTTGTAAATATGATAGGGCCGCCTTGAAGCCCCTTTGTATCGAGATTCGTCTTTTCCAGGGCGTCCAGCACCGATGCCCGGGTTGCAGGCCACCCCGCTTTTTTAAGTGCCGCCTCCACCACCATTGCAGTCAGCCACCCGCTCCCATGACGTGCAGATAAAACATATTTGTGCCCATATTTTTTCATGGCCTCCTGCATTTCTTTGTATAC
>QMLM01000271.1 GCA_003646745.1 Deltaproteobacteria bacterium
CGTATTTCCTCCACAGGAGTTTGGAGAGCCTCCTCGGGCCATAACCTGTCCTTCTGGCCTCCGTGAGGATCAACTGCTCAAACTCAGCCCGGAGCCTCTCTACCCCTCCTCCCCTAAGGTGGTACCTATGTCTATACCCATGCACCAATGGAGGTCAGAAATTTATTGACAAGGAGGGACATTTTAATTATAAATTGTTGTGAAATTTTTTGCTTTTTACTTAATATTTGCTAGATGAAAGGAGTATAAAAATGACAGAGGTGGTAATAGTTAGCGGTGTCAGGACACCGATAGGGAGTTTTGGCGGTAGCCTCAGGGATATCCCGGTGGTTCAGCTGGGAGCCTTGGTGATAAAAGAAGCCTTGAAGAGGGCGGGTTTGCGCCCTGAGACGGGTTCTGAAATGATGGATTTCGAGCCGGAGGCCTTAAAGGGAGAGGGGATGACGGAGTTGGAGAAGAAGTATTACGATTGGGATAAGTCCCTGCGGCCTGTTCACGTGGATGAGGTGATCATGGGCAATGTACTGCAAGGGGGGCAAGGACAGAACACCGCTCGCCAGGCGACCATATATGCAGGGTTGCCCAAAGAGACCAATGCATATACCGTAAATAAGGTATGTGCCTCTGGGCTTAAGGCCATCACCCTTGGGGCCCAGGCCATAAGCCTGGGGCAGGCTGAGATCATAGTGGCCGGTGGTATGGAGAACATGAGTCATACCCCTTATGCACTGCCCAAGGCGAGGTGGGGGTACAGGATGGATGTGTCCTCCAAGGGTGAGCTCATCGACCTGATGGTCTACGATGGCCTTTGGGAGATATTCTACGGTTACCACATGGGGTTAACAGCCGAGAATATCGCTGAGAAGTATAGAATAAGCAGACAGGAGCAAGACGAGTTAGGCCTTATGAGTCACCAGAGGGCCAGAGCAGCCATCAAGGAAGGGATCTTTAAAGAGGAAATCATACCGGTCCAAGTCCCCAAGAAGAAGGGGGAGTTTGTCGTTTTTGACACCGATGAGCGCCCCATGGATACCAGTCTGGAGAAGATGGCTAAACTCCCAGCGGTCTTCAAGAAGGATGGAACGGTCACCGCTGGGAACGCCTCGGGTATCAACGATGCGGCAGCTGCTGTGGTTTTGACCTCTAAAGAGAAGGCCCAGGAGTTAAACCTGAAGCCACTGGCCACCATAAGGGCCTATGCTGCTGGTGCGGTGGACCCCGCATATATGGGTTTGGGACCTATCCCCGCGGTCAAAAAAGTCCTCAAGGCCACAGGGTTAAAGGTCTCAGATATAGATGTAGTAGAGCTAAATGAGGCCTTTGCCGCACAGGCCATCGCCTGTATCCGAGAACTGGGTCTCGATATGGAGCGGACCAATATCCATGGCAGCGGAATCTCTCTTGGGCACCCTATCGGTTGCACCGGGGCAAGGGTCACCGTGACCCTCATCAATGAAATGCGCCGCAGAGATGCCCGGTATGGTATGGCCACCATGTGCATCGGTGGTGGGCAGGGGATGGCTATAATTGTGGAAAGATAGACAGGAGGTCTAAGAGATGGGCTATAAGAATCTGATCTTGGAGGTAGAAGAGGGGATCGCCTTGTTGAAGATCAATCGTCCCAAGGTCCTCAACGCCCTCAATCGAGAAACCCTATTAGAACTCCAGCAGGCCCTTAAGGAGGTAGAGGAGAGGGAGGATGTGCGGGTTGTTATCCTCACCGGTGAGGGGGAAAAGTCCTTTGTGGCCGGTGCCGATATAGCGGAGATGAAAGATATGACCCCGACGCAGGCCCTCGCCTTCTCTCAATTAGGACACGCTACCTTGGGGATGATTGAGAATCTCGGCAAGCCCGTCATTGCCGCGGTGAATGGGTATGCCTTAGGAGGGGGATTGGAAATCGCCTTGGCCTGTGACTTCATCTATGCCTCTCAGCAGGCGAAGTTGGGGGTACCAGAGGTGACGTTGGGGATATTCCCCGGATTTGGCGGCACTCAGAGGTTGCCTCGCTTGATCGGAAAGGGGAGGGCGAAGGAGCTGATCTTTACTGGTGAGATGGTCGATGCCCAGATGGCCCATGAATTGGGGATTGTCAACAAGGTTTTTCCCCCCGAGAGGCTTTTGGAGGAGGTCAAAAATACCGCTCGCAGGATAGCCCAAAATGGGCCAGTGGCCGTGAGTATGGCTAAAGGGTCGGTGAATGCCGGATACAATTTGGGTACAGAGGAGGGGGAGGCTATTGAGATCACCATTTGGGCCAATT
Source organism: Deltaproteobacteria bacterium (assembly GCA_003646745.1). Lineage (GTDB taxonomy): Bacteria > Desulfobacterota > B13-G15 > B13-G15 > RBG-16-54-18 > B11-G15. Next base: position 2,264 of record QMLM01000271.1, read on the forward strand.
GCTTTGCCACCCACGATCAGAAGGAGGGAATGGGGGCCTTTCTGGAGAAGAGAAGGCCGCAATTCAGGGGTGAATAGCCTGCGGTTGTTTCTGTGCGCAAATATTTATGCCGTCACATATAAAAGGATCGCATCAGTAGATTTTAGCGGGGTAGTTCTTGTATAACTACCGTCACTTCCTTAGTTTTTTCGTTTCTCCATATTTTTAATTTTATCTTGGTATTAACCGCGGTGGATGCCACCAAATTTCTCAACTCCATCGCCTCCTTAATCTGTTTATCTCCATAGCGCAGAATGAC
>QMLM01000272.1 GCA_003646745.1 Deltaproteobacteria bacterium
AAACCCCCAATACCGCGATAATTAAGCCAACTGGAGATGTATACATCCCTTTTTCAAAGATACCCGTAAACATAATCCACTCCGCGGCAAAACTACTGAAGGGGGGGAATCCAGACAGCATCATTGCACCCATTATCCATAGTATAGCAGTTATCGGCATCCTCGAGGCAAGTCCCCCCATCTGCCTCATATTCCTAATGCCTCTAACATAAACCAATATACCTGCGGTGGAGAAGAAAATGGTTTTGCCCATAATGTGGCTAAGGAAGAAAAACATCCCACCTTCAATACTAACGGTAGTTAGGGCCGCTAGCCCCAGCACAGAATACGATATCTGACTTATAGTTGAGCAAGCAGCTAGTCGTTTCACATCAGTCTGGGCCATGGTTAAAAGCGAACCATACACCATAGTGAAAAGGGCCATTATCATTAGGGGTATGGAAAACAGTTTAAAATCTTCTTGAAGGGGTAAGATGGCAACCCTAAGAAGTACATAAGCTCCTAGATTTGCATAGACTGCAAGTAGGCCAGCTATACATGTGGGGTGTTCTGCATGCACCCAAGGCATCCAAACATGGAGGGGGAAGATGGCCATTTTTGTGGATACCCCGATAAGAATAAAGAGTATAATCCAGATGGTCCAAGGATTCCCAACAAGTGTGGATATGTCTGAGATCTGAAAGCTGCCTATCTGGAAAAAAGTTAGCAAAGATCCTACAAGGAAGAGGCTTGCCCCTACCACACCCCATAGGAGACACATAAGGGCGACCCTAACACGCTCTATATAGCCAAAATAGGCCATGATAAAGTAGAGGGGGATGGGTAAGAGCTCTAGGAAAAAGTACATTGCAAGTAGATTTGTTGCGAAACAAACACCTATAAAACCTGTGGGGAAAAGGAGATAGAGCATGAAGAACCTTGTATAATATTTAAGTTGTGTCTTTTCATCCAGATCGGCATACAATATCTCTATTCGATGTTCCACATAGTGAATGGAATAAAATGCCAAGGTGGCGCACAATACGTTGATAATTAATGCAACAGGCAAGCTTAAACCATCTGCTAAAAGAGAGAGGTCTATATAAGTGGCTATAATGGGATACTTTTCAAAGATCTCCTTACCATGGTAGATGTTAAGCCCTACCTTACAAAGAAGGGCAGTGGTATACAAAAGGCTTAATGGTGCTATCCATCTGGCCTTTTTGCCTATCTTATATCTGGCTAAAAATACAAGCACAGAGGCAGCGACAGGGATTATGATTATCTGAAGCAAAATGCCGGACATCATCTCATCACCTTTAACATGATAAGAAAGATGCAGATAAGAAATATCAATATATATCCTATGTTGTAATAAAGCTGTCTGTTTTCCGTTCGAAATTCCTTCACACATTTGTACATTATCCTAGGCAAAGAAGGAAGCGCCTTATGATAAGCTCCATCAAGAGGATCCTCGACAAACTTAGGGACTAGATGAGATACGTTAATTGTCCCATTCACAAAGAACCTATAATAAAAGGCGTCTATGAACCACCTATTCCAGAAAAAGTTATAAAACAGCCTTATTCTCGGACGTCTCTCCAATATGACTTTAGGGTCAAGCTTATGGGATATATAGAGCAGGTAAGATATAACAGTGGCTGAGATTATGGAAGCTAAGGAGAGAAAAGAGACCGCCGCATGAGGGGAAGAATGTCCACTTGGTCGTTCAACAGGCAGAAGGAATTTTTCTACGAGTGTATATTCGAATCCCTTTCTTAGTAGATGTTCTGCTTTCGGGCCCAATATACCGATTAAAACGATGGCAGTTGCTAAGATGCCACATGCCAGCCACATCGAAAGATAGCCATCACCAAGATGAACCCCTTTGTTTCTTAGATCTTGGATATTTTCACTTTCTGGTCCGTGGAAAATCATCCCTATAAAACGTACTGTATAGAATGAAGTCAACAGAACGGTTATCAAGGCAGGTATGAATATTAAATAGTTATGGGCTTCTAAACATGACAGCAAAACGGCATCCTTGCTCCAAAAACCAGGCAGTGGGGGCACGCCCATTAAAGACAAGGCTGCGATTGACATGAAGATCCAAGTAAGGGGCATATATCTTCTCAGGCCTCCCATGTGATGCATATAAATAGAGTGGGCTGTATGAAGCACTGAACCAGCGCAGAGAAAAAGACAGGCCTTAAATAAGGCGTGGCTCATAAGGTGAAATATACCTGATGTGAAACCACTTATAAGCGCAGAAGGGCTTAATCCAGCTACTCCTAGCCCAATCCACATATAGCCTATTTGACTTACGGTAGAATAAGCCAGGGCCTTTTTGAGTTCTAAAGAGACCATACCCTGTGTGGCCGCCAAAAAGGCCGTAATCGCACCTATCCAGGCCGTTAGGATGAAAAACAAAGATGCTTCACTGCACCCAACCATCCAGTAAGCGTAATAAAATATAGGTACCAACCTGGCGACCAAGTAGACGCCACTTTTAACCATTGTGGCTGCGTGGATTAAAGCAGAAACAGGGGTGGGACCGGCCATTGCCTCTGGAAGCCACT
>QMLM01000273.1 GCA_003646745.1 Deltaproteobacteria bacterium
CTAGCCCCTCTCCCCTTTTCTGTTCAGCAGAGGTATCCTGCGGACTTTCGTCATTTACTCGTTCTTGCTCTTTCTCTGCGGTCGGTTCATGCACAACCTCACCTGTTGCCCCATGGGAGAGGACATCTTCCAATCTCTCCACCCTTGACAAAACCTCCTCCACCGGGAGCAGAGACCTGAGGCGCGCCATCTCCACCAAGGTTACCTCTAAGACGATTTTAGGAAAGGCGCTTCGTGCCATTAACTCCTCTGCCTTCAAAAGGATCTGAAACCATCTGTACAGATCCTCAAAGCCCACCCTTGCAGCTTGATCCATGAGGTCTTTAACCTCATGCTCAGGACAATTTAGGATGGGGCTGTCTGCCCCTTCTATCTTTACTACCAGAAGGTTACGAAAGTGGTTTAAGAAATCCTTGCAGAACTGCCCAAGATCATAGCCGAGTTTATAAAGCTCATCCACTAGGTATAGGCAACTTTTTACATCTGCTTGTATGATGGCCGCAGAGAGGTCAAAGAGAATCTTTCGATCAGCAATCCCAAGAAGGGTCAGGACGTCCTCCTCCCTTACCTCCCTTCCTGCGTAAGAAATGGCTTGATCAAGGAGGCTTTGGGCATCCCTCATACTCCCTTCTGCTTCACGGGCGATGATCATCAGGGTATCGTCCTCTATCTTTACCCCCTCAGCGGCCACAATCTCTTTTAACTTTTCAAAGATCAGGGCCAAGGAGATTCTCTTGAAGTCAAACCTCTGGCAGCGAGAAAGGATGGTAAGGGGAATCTTGTGAGGCTCTGTGGTGGCAAAAATAAATAAAACATGAGGGGGCGGCTCCTCTAAGGTTTTAAGTAAGGCATTAAAGGCGCTGGTGGAAAGCATATGGACCTCATCGATGATGTAAATCTTGTATCTGCTCTTGCTGGGGAGGTACTTAACGTTTTCACGAAGCTCCCGTACGTTGTCCACCCCGGTATTGGATGCCCCGTCGATCTCCAATACATCGATAGAGTTGCTGTTGGCTATCTCCTTACAGTTCTCACATTGATTACATGGCCTTGGGGTGGGACCCTGTTGACAATTCATCGCCTTGGCCAGAATTCTGGCCGCTGAGGTCTTACCCACTCCCCTTGGCCCTGCGAAAAGGAAGGCGTGGGCCAATCGGCCTGCGGCGATGGCGTTTTGGAGGGTTCGGGTCACATGTTCCTGCCCCACCAGTTCCTCAAATATCTGCGGTCGCCATCTTCTTGCCAAGACAAGGTAAGACATATGTAAGAGCCCATATCTATAGGAAAGGGGTGGCAGGGCAGCTCCCTGCCACCCAACAGCCACTATTGATAGCTAGGTTTACTGCGACGCCGGATAAGGTTACTACCGCTGCTTCCTCCCGGACCTGACGGGGTTTGTAACCCTCCGGTGCGCAGGACCCAGCTATCAATACTAGCTATTTTTTCAGCTCCATTTACGGCATCAATATGGCGGAGAGAGAGGGATTCGAACCCTCGGTACCGGTTTCCCGGCACACACGATTTCCAGTCGTGCCCCTTCGGCCAGCTCGGGCATCTCTCCGCAATCCTGCTTGCGCAGGAATATAATTTGCCTATAACTTTTAGCACATAACATATCTTTTTAGTTTATTGCGATAACAAAAGTACCACCTAAAAGAGCTAATTGCTATAAACTAAGGATGAAATTCAACCTCGTTAAATTTCCTGGCGGAGAGGGTGGGATTCGAACCCACGGTCCCGGTTTCCCGGGACAGCCGATTTCGAGTCGGCCCCGTTATGACCACTTCGGTACCTCTCCTGCTACCCTCTGCGAGCTTGAAAGAAGCTCTGCAATATCTCCTTACAACGCTCGGCCAACACTCCTTCGGTCACCTGAACCCTATGGTTCAACCTATGGTCATTTAGCATGCGATATAGAGATTCCACTGCCCCTGCTTTTTCGTCCCTCGCCCCAAAGATCAGGCGCGAGATCCGACCATTTAGGATGGCCCCGGCACACATGGGACAGGGTTCGATGGTTACATACAGCTCACACCCGCTTAGACGGTAATTACCCATCCTTGCAGCCCCCTTGCGCAGGACCAAGATCTCCGCATGAGCGGTGGGATCATTGAGGCAGAGGCAACGGTTGTGATCCCTAGCCAAGACCTCACCTCCTCTGGCCAGAACTGCCCCCACCGGCACCTCTCCCTCTCGCGAAGCCTGCAAGGCCTCCTCTATGGCCATCTCCATCAGCTCTTTGTCTTTCAATGAACCCTTTCCCACCCTGTTTCTAAAAGTAATAATATGGTAGCAGAAAAACAAGGCAGTAGCAAGAGATATCGAACTAACTCGTGCATGCCAGTTTCTTGATCATTTCCTGTGGATGATGTGCCTAAACTCAGGGTGTGGAAATGAGGCTGTTTTTGTATTAATATATAATGCGAATCATGCGTTAAAGAAAGGCTTCTCTTGACCTCTATGTCTTGCTCGAATCGGCTCCTTATTTTTGGGAAGAAGAGGTAAAAGAGGTGAAAAAGATTATCAATGGGAAACTATATGAC
>QMLM01000274.1 GCA_003646745.1 Deltaproteobacteria bacterium
CTTTTGCGGGGCCATCGTGGGGGCAGGGCTGGGGTTTTTATGGTTCAATGCCTATCCCGCCCAGGTCTTCATGGGGGACATAGGATCTCTTTCTCTCGGAGGAGCCTTGGGGATGGTGGCCGTCATCTCCAAACAGGAGATCTTATTGGCCATTGTAGGTGGGATCTTTGTCATCGAGGCCCTATCGGTGATCATGCAGGTAGGGGCCTACAAACTCAAAAAGAAACGGATTTTCAGGATGGCCCCCCTCCATCACCACTTTGAATTGAAGGGATGGGCCGAACCAAAGATTATTGTACGTTTCTGGATAGTATCCATCATCCTGGGCCTCATCGCCATAAGTACATTAAAGTTAAGATGACAAACAAAACAAAAATAGAAGAATTTAAAAGGAGGCTAAAGGGAAAGAAAACAGTTGTGGTGGGAATGGGCAGAACTGGTGTGGCAGTAGCGGAATTCCTCGCCAACCGAGGGGCAGAGGTCATAGTCACCGAGCAAAAGGCCGAGAGTGAGTTGGGAACCATTCCTCATCGGCTTCATTCATTAGGGGTGAAGGTGGAGTTGGGTAAACACTCCCCTCGAACCTTTCTGGGGAGTGACTTGATCGTCCTCAGTCCCGGGGTGAATCCGGGCATCCCCCCTTTGGCGAAGGCAAAGGCAAAAGGGATTCCCATCGTGAGCGAGATCGAGCTCGCTTCCTGGTATCTGGACCCACCGCTGATCGCAGTCACGGGGACCAATGGAAAAAGCACCACCACTTCCCTCATCGGCCATATTCTTTCCCAATCGGGGAAAAAGGTTTTTGTTGGGGGCAACATCGGGACCCCTTTAATAGAATACCTCCTTCATGCGGAGGAGGCGGATTATATAGTGGCTGAGATCAGCAGTTTCCAATTGGAGACTATCTATTCATTCAAGCCACAGACCGCCCTCCTGCTCAACCTCGACGAAGACCACCTCGACCGCCATTCCACCTTCTCCTCTTATGCAGAGGCCAAGGGTAAAATCTTCTTAAATCAAGGCCCACAAGACTGGGCCGTTATCAACAACGACGACCCAGCTGTGAGGAGTTTAATCCCTCAAATAAGGGCCCAATTGCTCCCCTTTGGCCGAAAGGAAAAAGGGAAAAGGGGAGTATGGCTGCAAGATGATGGCTCTATCCTTTATAGAGGAGAAACTGAGGAGGAAAGATTTTCCCTTAAACGAGTGAAAATTATAGGAATGCACAACATCGAAAACATCATGGCTGCTATAGGAACGGCCAAGTTGTATGCCGTAGCGAGGGAGGTAATACAGGAATCCCTGGATTCCTTCAAGGGACTGAAACACCGCCTTGAGCTGGTGGGGGAATGGAAAAAGGTAAGTTTCTATAATGACTCAAAGGCCACTAACGTGGCCTCCACCCTTCGGGCCCTAATGAGCTTTAAACAACCGATCATCCTGCTGGCAGGAGGAAGGGATAAGGGAGGAGATTACTCCCCCTTGAAGGACGCTATAAAGGAGAAGGTTAAGGCCTTGATCCTTATGGGTGAGGCCAAGGAACGGATGATGGCGTCCATAGGTGGTTTGGTCCCCACCTATTTGGTAAGGGAAATGGAGGAAGGGGTGAGATTGGCATGGGAGATGGCCGACGAGGGAGATGTGGTTCTGCTCTCTCCAGCATGCTCCAGTTTCGATAGGTTCCAGGACTACAGGGAAAGGGGAAAGATCTTTAAAGAAATCGTCTTTCGGCTGACAAGGCAAAAGGGATGAAAAAGGGGTATGATCATATTCTCATCTATACCGTACTTATATTGTTGGCCGTCGGGTGGATAATGGTCTATAGCTCCAGCGCCGTAGTAGCCGAGATCACCTATCACGATGGTTTCAGGTTTTTGAAAAAACAGCTCCTCTTCTCGCTGCTCGGCCTAGTGGCCATGTTGACGGCCATGAAAGTAGATTATCTCAAATTAAAGGCATTGACCTATCCTATGCTTGCCCTAAGTATCTTGTTGTTGATGCTCATATTGATCCCGGGACTGGGTTTGGGCATAAAAGTGGGGTTGGCCAGAAGATGGTTGAGGACCCCTTGGTTCACTTTCCAACCATCCGAGCTGGGGAAGCTGGCCCTGGTGATCTTCGTTGCCTATTCAATGGCCAAGAAAGGGGATAATATTAAAAAGTTCTTTCTAGGATTTCTCCCGGTTATTGCCATTTCCGGAATTATGATCATCTTGGTGGTAATGGAACCGGATATGGGCACAGCCATCTTCATGGGAATATTAACCATGGTCCTCCTATTCATAGGAGGAACCAGGTTCTCTTACCTTTTGACACTCCCTTTAATCACCGCCCCGGGACTATATTTTTTCATCACCCGCTTCCACTACAGCCATCGCAGGATCATGGCCTTCCTTAACCCCTGGGAAGACGTACAAGGTATGGGATTTCAGATCATCCAGTCTTTTGTAGCCTTAGGTTCAGGAGGACTGTGGGGGGTAGGGCTCGGTGACGGAAAACAGAAGCTCTTCTTCCTTCCCGCCGCCCACACGGATTTCATCC
>QMLM01000275.1 GCA_003646745.1 Deltaproteobacteria bacterium
CCCTGGGGACAGGGGTAGGTGGGGGGATGGTTATGGGAGGCGAGTTGTATCGCGGCGCCAATGGCTCAGCAGGTGAGATAGGACACATGGTGATTGATGAGGATGGCCTCCCGTGCTATTGTGGAAACAGGGGGTGTTTGGAGGTTTATGCCTCCGGTACTGGGATAATGAGGAGGGCCACAGAGTTAGGTTTAGAGGTAGACTCGAGCTATGAGCTTTATGAATCTGCCCGCCGAGGGGATGATCAGGCCCAGAAGATCTTTCGAGAGATGGGGAGATATTTAGGTGTGGGAATGGCCAATTTGGTCAATATGTTAAACCCCGCCATGATCGTCCTGGGGGGCAAGGTATCAGAGGCATGGGATTATTTTGTACCCACTGCTATAGAGGAGATGAAGCGGCGAGCCTTCAAATATCCTGTCCAGAAGGTAAAGGTTGTCAAGGCAACATTGGGGGATGATGCCGCCCTGTGGGGATGTTTTTATCTAGTGTCTCGGGGTCTAGGGGTAGATTTGGGATAGCCCATGGCTAAGCGGGACTATTATGAGATATTGGGGGTACCTCGTAATGCCTCTGAAGAGGAGATAAAAAAGGCCTATCGGAGGATGGCCCTGAAATATCATCCTGACCGCAATCCAGGCGACAAAGAGGCGGAGGAGAAATTCAAGGAGGCATCGGAGGCCTATGAGGTTCTAAGGGACCCCAAAAAGAGGGAGATATATGACTTTTATGGGCATGAAGGCCTGAAGGGAACCGGATTTACCGGATTCAGGGGTTTTGATGACATATTTTCCTCTTTTAGCGACATTTTTGAAGAATTTTTCGGTTTTTCACCTCGTTCCTCCCGCAGAGGGGCCAGTCCCGGTGCTGATCTCAGGTATGATTTGAAGATAACGCTTCTCGATGCGGCCTTCGGCAAAGAGACGGAAATTGAGGTCCTGAAAAGAGGGCGTTGCGAAGTTTGTAACGGGACAGGGGCTCAGCCTGGCTCCACCCCTCAGGTCTGCCCTCACTGTTATGGCAGAGGGCAGATCAGCAGGTCCCATGGCTTTTTTACCATTAGCACCACTTGTTCTTACTGCCACGGTGAGGGTAGGGTGATCACTACCCCCTGTAAGGCATGCGGTGGACAGGGATGGGTGAAGAAGCGAAAGAAGGTCTCCCTTAGGATCCCCCCGGGCGTGGATACTGGCTCCAGGCTCAGACTAAGGGGGGAGGGAGAGGAGGGAGAAAGGGGCGGTCCACCGGGCGATCTTTACGTCATCATCCACGTGGAACCCCATGAGTTCTTCGAGCGGGAGGGGGATGATATTATCTGCCGAGTGCCTATACCCTTTACCATGGCCGCCCTGGGGGGTGAGATTGAGGTTCCTACCTTGGATGGCACTAAAAGGATCCAGATCCCCAGGGGGACCCAGCCCGGTGAGATATTTAGGTTGAAGGGAGAGGGAATTCCCCACCTAAACGGCCGTGGCCGAGGGGATCAAATTATTCAGATCCTCGTCCAGGTGCCTCAGAAGCTTAGCAAGGAACAGGAAAGGCTGCTGCGGGAGTTTGCCTCCTTAGAAGAGGAGAAGGGGGCTGCAGCGGAGGGCAGGTGGTGGAAGAAAAAATAAAGGCCCGTTGCCCCCGCTGCGGTAAGTTGATCCACTGGGAAGGAAATCCCTACCGTCCTTTTTGTTCTCAGAGGTGCAAGCTCATCGATTTGGGCAAATGGATAGATGAAAAGTATCGCCTCCCCAGTGAAGAACTCCCCTCTGGGGACGAAGAAAGAGAAGAAGAAATGTGACCCTTTTGTGGGCTTTGGGGCCTCATTTATGAGGGTATTTTTCAATTTCTTCGGGTTTAAAAATATCCGAGGCGGAATAGTAAAACCCCCTTCGGCTGGTAACGAATGTAGGCCGGATATCAACCCTTAGGCTAAATTCCAAGTATAGATGTTATCGTTTCTGTTTGATGTATCTTCGCTCCTCTCTTCAAGAAGGCCGCAAAAAACTTCTCCGGGTTAATGCAGCCTTCCGGAGCTACTACTCCCTTCACCTCGACCTCGCCAGAATGTAGCATCAGGGCCCCGATCGAGGCGGGGATGCCCGTCCCCGGTGCCGTCCGGCCCACCATCTCACAGGTGTAGGTCACCTGCTTGTCTCCCTGCTCCCCCTTTACCCTCACCTTTACCCCGGAAGCCATCGACCCCTTATCCCGGTTCTCGGGAATTGTACGCCAAAGCTCCCGAGTTAGATCATAGGGGGCCACCTTAACCCCTTTTACCTCTATCGGCTCCAGGCTGAGAAGGCCCAGTTCCTTCTGTTCCTTGATCAACTGATCCACCCATGCTGGCAGAAACCCCCCCTTGATGGTTACCGTTTTTACTCCTTTTATATAGCGTGGCATCGTCAGCGGCTGGGGATGCCCAACGTAGTGAAGCTGACAGGCACCGAGGGGCTCAGGAAATTCGACCACCTCCTCACCGCTGCCTGCCGGCACATGCTCCAGTTTGCCATCCAAGTACTGAGGCACCTTGCCGATGTTCATATAAAG
>QMLM01000276.1 GCA_003646745.1 Deltaproteobacteria bacterium
CTCCTATCTCACCCGTTTTGGCCGATCGCTGGATGCACTCCACGATCTCATTTACGTCTTCGTCCTTGCAGATGATCTCGATCTTTATCTTTGGCAAAAGCTCCACCTTAAATTCTCTTCCTCTGAACTGTTCAACCAGGCCCTTTTGTCTACCATGACCTTCTATCCGGGTGATACTCATCCCCGGATAACCCACTTTTTTCAAGGACTCCCGTACCTCTTCTAATTTCTCCACCCTAATTACCGCTTCGATCTTTTTCATCTCATATACCTCCACTCAACTATCTTGTATAAAAATCGGGATAGGCAGGTGTGCCGTGCTCGGAGACATCCAGACCTTTCAGCTCCTCTTCAGGTGAGACACGGATACCAAAGGCCTTGTCCATCAATTTAAAGGTTAGATATCCAGTGCCAAAGGCCCACGCGAAAACCACCACCATACTGATCAGCTGGGCGATCAACTGGCCATAACCGCCATAAAAGAGTCCTGTGACATAGGGGGGCTCAAGGGAGTAGTTACCATACGTCCCATCGGCGAAAAGGCCGAGGCTGAGAAGACCCCATAGCCCGCAAGTACCGTGCACACTCACCGCACCAACTGGATCGTCTATCCCCATAGCGTCAAGGAATCTAACACTGGCAAACATCAACGCCCCGGCGACAAGACCGATTACAATAGCCGCCCAACCTTCTACCCAGGCACAAGGGGCAGTTATCGCCACCAGTCCTGCTACAGCACCGTTTAACCCCATCCCCACATCCCACCTCTTCGTCTTCCAGTGTGCCACCAGTAATGCTGAAAGGGCAGCGGCTGCAGCAGCTAAATTGGTATTTACAGCAATGACCGAGATCCTCAAATGATGTGCGTTACAGGTACTCCCAGGGTTGAAACCGAACCATCCAAACCACAGGATAAAGACCCCCAGGGCGGCTAAAGTCATACTGTGACCGGGGACAGCTTGAATCCTCCCGTTTTTATATTTGCCATATCTCGGGCCTAAAACCATCGCCCCAGCCAGTCCGACAAAACCGCCTATGGCGTGAACTACTCCGCTTCCGGCAAAATCCAGAGCACCCATACCGAAGGGCAGTTTGGAAAGCCATCCACCGCCCCAGACCCAGTGTCCATAGATCGGGTAGATGATGGCGCTCACCACTACGGTGTAAATAAGGTAAGCCTTGAACTTTAAACGTTCAGCGACGGCACCAGAGACGATGGTAGCCGCAGTGGCACAGAAGACTAGCATCCAGAACATATTGAGGTACCTTCCCACATCATAATAATCACCACCCATCAACCAGCCCTTCGTCCCCCATAGGCCATACCAGTCTCCCCCCATCATAATGGCATAGCCGAACAGGAAGAAGATCAGAGAACCGAGGGCAAAATCCATCAGGTTCTTGGCCATAAGGTTGGTGGCGTTCTTCGCTCGACAGAATCCGGCCTCCAACATCGCAAACCCCGGCTGCATGAACATCACCAAAAAGGCACAGACCAATACCCAGACATAATCGATCGGAGCCTGCGGGTTTTCTTTCAGGGTCTGGACCCCCGTTGGATCCTGGGCAAAGACAATCCTTCCTCCACCAAGGGCCATCAGAGCTGTCAAAGATAAGAGTTTTAATCCCCTGCTCATTTTTGACCTCCTTTAGAACTTTGTTGTTCTGTATAGCAGGGGTTTGTTACAATAGTATTGCTAATTTGTTGCTAAAATGTTTCATAAATTTACAGTGCTACGGGCGAGTTCCAATTAGCAGCAAAAAGCCTGGCGGTTATAAGCGAATAAAGGGGGTCAGGTCTTGCAATATAACATTCCTGCCCCTGCCTCTGGTTTGTTTTATCAGACTATTTGGGAAGGAATCTTAACCATGAAAAAATATTCTATACAAATGGCGATATCCAAGGCTACTTGCTTAAAGGTCTTAGATAATGTGAAAAAGACAGGGAAAAGAATACTTGTAACGAAAAAAGGAGAGCCTATTGCGTTGGTGATTCCTCCCCCTCCTCCATCGAAGGAAAAGGGCTGGCTGGGTTGTATGAGGGGAACCGTGAAGATAAAAGGAGACATTGTCTCTCCTGTGATAGGAGAAGAAGATTGGGAGGCCCTCAATATTGAGACTTCTGCTTGATACCCATATCGTCCTACTATGGGCTATCGCCTCTCCTGAGAGACCAAAGGGGGACGATGTTCCTGCGAGGGGAGGTGGACCCCAGAAGGCTTGGCAAGGAGGTGAAGATCGGTGAGGTGACCCCCGAGGACGAGGAGCTCCTGAGGAGGCACCTGAAGGACTTCTGCCGTTACTTTGGCTTGGAACTGGAGGAGATCCTGAAGGTCCCTTTCACCAAGATATACCCCTACAGCCATAGGCCCTACGGCACCGTTTACGCCTATTGAGTCCTCTCCCAAGGGGCTTTGCTTGGGTCTTCAAGGGTGGTATCTTACCCCCTTGACTGATACCATGACGAGGTCGATCCTTCTGTTGGCCTTGGCCATGGGCGTGATCCTCGGGCCTCTTGAGGGGAGGGGAGAG
>QMLM01000277.1 GCA_003646745.1 Deltaproteobacteria bacterium
GATAGATGGAATGGAACTGGAACGTGCTCTTTGAGACGGATGGCTAGGCGAGCGGGAATAACTCAGTGGTAGAGTGCAACCTTGCCAAGGTTGAAGTCGCGGGTTCGAATCCCGTTTCCCGCTCCAGGGGCGGCGTAGCCAAGGGGTAAGGCGACGGTCTGCAAAACCGTTATTCACCGGTTCAAATCCGGTCGCCGCCTCCAGTGGGTTTAAAAGGGCTGGGCAATTGGCTTAGCTCTTTTTTGTTTCCCAAGGAATTTATCTAAGATTTCCTAATGCCAGCCGAAGTTATTCTACACCAAATGGTCTATCCTCCCTTACATAGTTCACTTCAGCAATGGTTGCTCTAAAATACAATCTCTTCCCTTGCCAAAAGGAAAAACGGACAGGGGGGAGGGGAGGTTGGCTCTGTTTTGGTTTTATTTGAAGTCAAATTGTTGATGAGATATAATTAGTAATTAAACCTTTTGGCCATTTTTGGGTCTAAATTGCAAAGAGCAGGGGTTATGAAGTTTATTGCCATACTGTTAATGGGTGTGTTTTTTTCTTTTGCTCTTGCGGCCTGTCCACCACCGCGTCGCTGCCCTGTGGGGTACCACTGGATACCGGGACATTATACCCCACGAGGTCGCTGGATTCCGGGACACTGCGCCCCCAACTATACCCCTCGCCGCCGGCATTGCCCTCGAGGATATCATTGGATCCCCAGACACTACACACCCCGGGGGCGCTGGATTCCGGGGCATTGTGCACCAAATTATTAGACAAGTGCTTCTACCTCTCTCAGGAACTCCTTGGAGGTCATGATGCGGAAGAGGGGGTAGAGGGGGAATTTTCGGTAATTATCTAGGGTGGTTTCATGGACCTCTCTCTTGTGGGCGGCGCAGCAGTCCTCCAGGATGATAGAGGCAAAGTCATGGCAGAGGGCATCCATCGCCGTCATCAGGACGCAGACATTGGTGGCGATACCCCCTACGGCCACCGTGTCCACTGCCCAAGTCCTTAGGGTTTGATCTAGGTCGGTCTTGAAGAAGGCGCTGAAGCGCCTTTTTGGCAGGATTACATCCCCCTCCTCTTTGTCCAGCTCATCAATGACCTCCGCCCCCTCAGTACCCCGCAAAGAATGAGGTTTCATCTTTCCTCGGAAGATGAAATCCTCGGGCAGGAAGGAATCGCAAGCGAAGATGATGGGTATTCCCAATTCTCTTGCCCTCTTTAAGAGGCGATTTATCCTGGGGATGATGGGTTTAGCCTCCTTGGTGATAGGGAGCTGGTGTTCCTCCCGGAAGCTGTCCTTTAACATGTCGACGATGATGATCGCAGGTCTCAAGCCTCATTCCTCCATCATATATAGTCGAGATCGAAGGTCCGGCGGGCATTATCCGTGGTGATCGCAGCCACCTCTGAGATATCTAATCCCCTTATCTCGGCGATAGTCTGGGCGGTAAACCTCACAAAGGCGGGTTCGTTCCTTTTGCCCCGATAGGGTACAGGGGCGAGAAAAGGGGCATCGGTCTCCAACAGTATCCGTTCTAATGGGAGCCCTTTTACCACCTCACGCAGCTGCTGGGCACCTTTAAAGGTAATGACCCCTGGGATGGAGATGTAAAACCCCATATCCAGGTATTTCTTTGCCGCCTGTTCATCTGCGGAGAAACAGTGGATCACCCCTGCTACCTCCCATGCCTTCTCCTGCTGAAGGATCTTTATGGTCTCCTTAGTGGCTTGGCGGCTGTGGATCACGAGGGGTAGTTTCAGCTCTTTTGCTATATTTATCTGCTGGCGGAATCTCTCTCGTTGGATCTGAGGAGGGGAGAGGTTGCGATAGAAGTCAAGGCCAGTTTCCCCCCAGGCCTTTACCTTTTCATGATGGGCCATCTCCTTTAAACGACCCAGATCTTCCTCCTTTACGTCGGCGGCGTGGTGAGGATGGATCCCCAAGATGGCGTAGGTATCCTTATATGAACCAACAATCTCCAGGGTCTTTTGACAGCTTAAGAGATTGGTCCCTACCGTCACAATAGCGGTTATCCCCACCTCTTTCGCCCTCTGGATCACTTGGGGGAGATCCTTCTCGAATTCAGGCATCTCAAGGTGGGCATGAGTATCGACCAATATATTTCCCCCTTGGCTTCCCGCCATCATTTGGTTTTCTCCTTAAGGATAGCCTATTGTATTATGGAGCCTAACACTATATTCAGGATATATAGAATAAGGGTTACAAGGATGAGTAAGAGAGCTTAAAGCGCTTATTGTTGCATCTGCACCTGTGTTGCCTTTATGTAACCCTGGTCGTAGCTTGTCTCCTGAAAAAATTATTAAGCCTTTATATCAAACCGATTATGCAATGTCAAACCATCCCATTGAGAACCATCCATTTTACCTTGACAAGGGGGTGGTTTTTCTAGGAGATTAGATATTAATAGACTTCTTTTATAAATCTATTTTTGCAACTTTTTTGGAAGAACTCGGAGAGGATGAAGAATATGGCAATTGATGTTTATCGAGAAATAAAGGGA
>QMLM01000278.1 GCA_003646745.1 Deltaproteobacteria bacterium
TGTCATAGGAGCGCTTGGGGTAAATGGAGCATCGTGCTTCGCCGAAATCCCGATGCCATCCACATCGGCCTAACCGCCACCCCGCGCTCCTTCGAGGGGGGAACAGCCGAGGAACGCAAGGAGGATGAGGAGATCACCGCGAACAACCTCAGATACTTTGGTGAGCCCGTCTACGAATATGACATGGCGCAGGGGATAGAAGACGGGTATCTCCCAGCCTGCGAAGTCATTAGAAGGGAGATAAACCTCGATCTTACGGGTGTCTCCCGTGAAGACATCGAACGTCTGGGTGCAAAAGATGCCATAACGGGCCAGCCCCTCCTGGTGGCTGAGGCTCGGGAACACTATGGAGCTCCTTCTTTTGAAGATATCATCCAACTGCCCGACAGGGTCAAAGCGATGTGCCAGGACTTCTTTGAGATGCTCCTCCAGACAGGTGGTCCACACCAAAAGACCGTTATCTTCTGCACCCGTGATAGTCATGCCGATGCCGTCGCCTCTGAGATGAACAATCTCTACTATCAGTATGTTGAAAAGTTGAAGGGTTCAAAGGCTCAAAGTCCCTCCCTTAAACCCTTAAACTCTTTAACTCTTGAGCCTACAGACGTCTATGCCTTCAAGTGCACCGCCTCTGTGGAGGGAAGCCAGTACATTGCAGATCTTAGAGGTTCAGAGCGAAGCCACTTTGTCGCCACCACCGTTGATCTCATAACCACCGGGGTTGACGTCCCCATACTTCGCAATGTGGTCTTTTTCAAATACGTCCGCTCCCCCATCTCATTTCAGCAGATGTTGGGAAGGGGTTCGAGGATTCATCTCCCCACCAATAAATTGATGTTCCGAGTATATGATTATACAAATGCTACACGCCTTTTAGGAAAGGGTTTTATTACCCATCCTGCTCCGCCGCCTCGTCCCCCTGGACCACCAACACCACCTGAGAGGATAATCCGCGTGGAGGGATTTGATGTCCACATCAACCCTGCGGGGACATATGTGGTGACAAAGATAGATGACAAATTGAGCATGGTCACCATTGAGGAGTACAGCCAGATGGTCGCCTCCCGCCTGAAAGAGGAGGTGAAGACGGTCGAAGATCTCAGGGATTTCTGGATAGACCCGCAGAAAAGGAAAGAGCTCATCGACTGTCTCCCTGATGATGGAAGGGGCTTGCGGCTTCTGCGGGAGCTGAAAGACCAGAGGGAGTATGACCTATACGATATCCTGGCAGAACTCGGCTATGGTATCACCCCAAAGAAGCGATCAGAGCGGGTCTCTGCCCTGCAATACAAACATTCCGACTGGTTGAAATCCCTCCCTGAGAAGACGCGAAGCACCCTATTTGCCCTGGCAAAACAGTTTGAAGAGGGTGGGACGGAGGAGCTCGAGAATCCCTATATATTCAATGCCCCTGAGGTGGTCAAGGCGGGAGGTCTTGAGGCGCTGAAGGTCTTAGGCGAGCCAAAGGATATCATCCTTGAGACGAAGAGGAGGCTCTTTGCAGCATGACTGACAGAGTTCAAGGGTCGAAAGTTCAAAGTTCAAGGGTTGAAAGCTTTGAAGACTTGCACGTTTACGAGCAGGCAAGGAAGCTCACCAACAGGATCTATGAGATAACCAGGGAAGCCCCCTTTTCAAAGGATTACGGCTTGGTTGACCAGATTCGCCGTGCCTCTGTCTCCATAATGTCCAACATCGCCGAAGGGTTTGAGCGAGGGACAAACACTGAATTTATCCAATTTCTCTTCATCGCCAAGGGCTCTTGCGGAGAGGTCAGGGCCCAGCTCACCATCGCCCACGACCAGAGATACATCTCCAAAGACACCTACCAAGCCCTTGTTGATTCCTGTCGCCGCATAAGCGGTATGCTCAGCAACCTCATCACCTATCTCAAAGGCTCACCATACCGAGGCACAAAACACAAAAAGCCCCCTGTCAAAAGCATGGCTGGGGAAATAAACGAACTCATCCAGGAATTGCAGAGGAAAAAAGATGCCCAATAAACCAACCCTTAAACCCTCCGACTCTCCAACTCTTAAACCCTTAAACTCTTCCCCCCTTGAACCCTTAAAGGAGGGTTGGCGGTGGGTGAGATTGGGGGAGGTGTGTGAGAAACCTCAATATGGATATACAGCGAGCGCTGAAAATGAACCGGTTGGCCCAAAGTTTTTGAGAATTACAGATATCCAGGAAGGAAGAGTAAACTGGGAGGGGGTTCCATATTGCAGATGTGGTAAGGACCTCGATAAATATTTGCTTAGGCCTGGGGACATTTTATTTGCTCGAACGGGAGGTACCACCGGCAAAAGTTATCTTATTACAGAAGTACCACCGAAAGCGATTTTTGCATCTTACCTTATAAGAGTTAGAACAAGGGATGATTTAATACCAGAATATCTATATCTATTTCTGCAAAGTGATATGTATTGGGACCAAGTCGAAAGTAATAAGCGGGGTGGAGCTCAGCCAAATATGAACGCCACATTGCTCTCTAATATAA